>JALYUN010000180.1 GCA_030853725.1 Pseudomonadota bacterium
GATCGAGGCCATGATCGCCGAGATCGACCGCAAGCTGTCCGAGCAGGTCAACGCGATCCTTCACCACGACAACTTCCAGAAGCTGGAATCCGCCTGGCGCGGCCTGCACTACCTGGTCACCAACACCGAAACCGATGAGAACCTGAAGATTCGGGTGCTCAACATCACCAAGACCGAAGTCGCCAAGACATTGAAGCGCTTCAAGGGTACGGCCTGGGACCAGAGCCCGATCTTCAAGAAGGTCTACACCGAAGAGTACGACCAGTTCGGCGGCCACCCTTTCGGTTGCCTGATCGGCGACTATTACTTCGACCAGACCCCGCCCGATGTGGAAATGCTGGGCGAGATGTCCAAGGTGGCGGCGGCTTCACATGCCCCGTTCCTGGCCGCAGCCAGCCCTTCGGTGATGCAGATGAGTTCGTGGCAGGAGTTGGCCAACCCGCGCGACCTGACCAAAGTGTTTACGACACCGGAATACGCCGCCTGGCGTTCGCTGCGTGAATCGGAAGACGCGCGGTACCTGGGCCTGGCGATGCCACGCTTCCTTTCGCGCCTACCCTATGGCGCCAAGACCAACCCGGTCGAGGAATTCAATTTCGAGGAAGAAACTGGCGGCGGCGACCACAGCAAGTACACCTGGTCGAACGCGGCCTACGCCATGGCGGTGAATATCAACCGCTCGCACAAGTTGTACGGCTGGGGCACTGCGATCCGCGGTGTCGAGGGCGGCGGCGCGGTGGAAGGATTGCCGACACACACCTTCCCGACCGACGACGGCGGCGTCGACATGAAGTGCCCGACCGAGATCGCCATCAGCGACCGGCGCGAAGCCGAACTGGCGAAGAACGGTTTCATGCCGCTGGTGCACAGGAAGAACAGTGACTTCGCGGCTTTCATCGGCGCCCAGTCGCTGCAAAAGCCCTTCGAATACGACGACCCCGACGCCACCGCCAACGCCAATCTGGCGGCGCGGCTGCCATACATGTTTGCCTGCAACCGCTTCGCGCACTACCTGAAGTGCATCGTGCGCGACAAGATCGGCACGTTCAAGGAACGCGCCGACATGGAGAAGTACCTCAACAACTGGATCATGAATTACGTCGACGGCGATCCTGCCAATTCATCGGAAGCCACCAAGGCACAAAAGCCACTGGCGGCGGCCGAGGTTTTCGTCGAAGAAGTGCCCGGCAACCCGGGGTACTACAGCTCCAAGTTTTTCCTGCGGCCGCACTATCAACTCGAAGGTCTGACAGTGTCGCTGCGTCTCGTGTCCAAACTGCCATCGCAAAAGCAGTAGGCCGAAGCCGCAGCAAGCCGCGCTTTACTCCCGACCTTCCACCACCCCGACCCTGCTTTATTGCGCACTAGGAGCATTCAAACATGTCAACTGACACCCATATCAAGTTCGACGGCGTCGAAGGCGAAGCCACTCACGCCGACCACAAGGGAGAAACCGAGCTCCTGTCGTGGAGCTGGGGCGTGAGCAACGCCGTGGGCCTGCCAGGCACCGGCAGCGGCAAGGGCAAGGCCGAGCCGCAGCAATTGCACATCACCCACCTGTATGACAAAGCGTCACCGGTGCTGGCCAAGAAGTGCGCCCAGGGCGTTCACTTCAGCACCGTGGTGCTGACCGCGCGCAAGTCTGGCGAAGGTCAGAAAGACTTCCTGAAGGCCACGCTGAAAGAGGTCTACATCACCAGCGTTTCCACCAGCGGCGGCTCGGGTGGCGACCTGCACGAGCAGGTTTCGATGTCTTATGGCTCGGTCGACTTCGCCTACAAGGCGCAGGACGAGAAGGGTACGTTGGGCGGTGAAGTCAAGTTCGGCTGGAACGTCAAGACCACCACGATCACATGATCTTGCGGGTTTGACTGCATCACCCGCGGGGTACCAAGCCCCCGCGGGTCTACTGTTTTCTTGATCGGGTCCACCCGACGCCGAGGTTTCAGCCATGCCGACCACAACCACCAGCGGTGACAACTCGTCCGACAGCTTCCTGCACCTGCAGACCAAGCGTGCCGGCAAGGTCAAGGGCGAGGCCACCAATGCCGGACATGAAGACGACATCATCGTCACCGGTTGGCGCTGGGGTCTGACCAGCCACGCCGCGCTCGGTGGTGGCAACAACAAGGAGCGCCGGTCCTACACGGCGCTCACGATCGAAAAGCGCATCGACCGCGCCAGTACCGGCCTGATGTCGGCGCTGGTGTCCAACGACGAAGTCAAGGAAGCGAAACTCACGCTGCGCCGCGCCGGTGGCAAGCAAGAAGAGTACTTCACGGTCACGGTCAGCGACGCCCGCGTCGCCTCGCTGAACCACGACACCGATGCCGACGGCTACCCACGCGAAACCGTGTCGATCGTCTTTACCAAGATCGAAGCCGAATACACCCCCCAGTTGGCGACCGGGCTGCGCGGCGGCAGCACCAGTTTCGTCGACGAGATCTACGCCGGCTGAAACCATGGCCGACGCGCCCCACGACGCTCGCGCACTGCTCGCGGCAGGCGACCCCGCTGCGGCACTGAAAGCGCTGCAGCGGCAGGTGCGAGCCAACGCGGCCGACGTGAAGCTACGCATCTTCCTGTTTCAGCTGCTGTGCGTGCTGGGCCAGTGGCCGCGCGCATTGGACCAGTTGAAGGTCTGCGCCGAACTCGACGCCGGAACACTGGCCATGGTCAATACCTATCGTGCTGCGATCCATTGCGAAAGCGTGCGTGACGCGGTCTTCGCCGGGCAGCAGACGCCGCATGTCTTCGGCCCGCCGACGGTTTGGGCGGCGCAACTGGCGCAGGCACTGCAGCTCGAAGCACAAGGCCATGCGACGCAGGCTGCCGCCGCGCGCAGCCATGCGTTCGAAGCGGCCGACACGACCGCCGGGCAGTGGCAAACCACCGACGAAGTGGGCGCCGCAGAGACCAACGGCCTCGCCGGGCAGCGTCCGAGCAGCCGGGACGCCGCCTCCGGTGGCAGCGAACACCCTGAGCGCGGGGGCACTCCATTCCAGTGGATTGCCGACGCCGATTCGCGCCTCGGCCCGGTGCTGGAAGTGATCGTCAATGGACGCTATGGCTGGTTGCCTTTCATGCACCTGCGCAGCATTGAGATCGAGCCGGTCACGGACCTGCGCGATCTGGTCTGGGCGCCGGCGCAACTCGAACTCACGAACGGCGGCGGCACGGTCGCCTTGCTGCCGGTGCGCTATGCCGGCAGCACGCAAGATGCCACGTCCGCCGTGCTGATGTCGCGCCAGACCGAATGGCTGGGCTTGCCGTCTGGTGACCAATTCCGCGGGCTGGGCCAACGCGTGTTGAGCACCGACGCAGCCGAGCATGGCCTACTGACGCTGCGCCGCATCAGCTTCGACGCCGCGGCCTGAGCGCCGGATCGTGGCCTCTGTCCCGATCCGCGACCGCCTGCAGCCCGCGCTGCTCGACCGCCTGACCGACGAAGCGCCGCACCAACGCCACGAGGCCGATGACCGGCGTGTCATGTCGAAGACGCAGTTGCGCAAGGCGGTGTTGCGCGATCTAAGCTGGCTCTTCAACGCCAGCCAGCAGCGCGCCGACTGGACCACCGAGCATCCGCAGTTGGCCGGCACGGTGCTCAATTTCGGGCTGCCGCCGCTGTCGGGCCAACGCGTGTCGAAACTGGACGTGACACAACTCGAACGCGCCATTCGCCGCGCCATCATCGACTTCGAACCCCGCATCCTGGCCGACACCTTGACGGTGCGGGCGCTCGAAACCGGCAGCGTGCTGGACATGCACAACATGATCGACTTCGAAATCCGCGGCCACCTGTGGGCGCAGCCGGTGCCGTTGGAAATGCTGCTGCGCACCAAGCTCGACCTGGAAGCCGGGCAGGTCGAAGTGACCGAAATCGGCAACAGCGGCCGCTGAAGCGCGCATCACCCCATGGACCCGCGCCTGACCCGGCTCTATCAAGACGAGCTGACGCACCTGCGCGAGCTCGGTAGCGAGTTCGCACGTGAACACCCGAAAATCGCGGCGCGCCTGGGCATGGAAGGCATGGAGGTCGCCGACCCCTATGTAGAAAGGTTGCTCGAAGGCTTTGCGTTCCTGACCGCGCGGGTGCAGTTGAAGCTGGAAGCCGAACAACCGCGGCTGATCGCGCAACTGCTGCAGTCGATCTACCCGAATTTCCTGGCACCGGTGCCTTCGATGGCGGTGATGCGGCTGGCGGTCGACACCGCCGACCCGAATCTGGCGCGCGGCTACCGCGTACCGCGTGGCAGCGGCGTCACCAGCCTGCTGACACGGGGGCAGAACACGCGCTGTGAGTTCCGCACCGCGATGGCGGTCACGCTGTGGCCGCTGGAACTGCTGCAAGCCCAGGTCTTCAGCCACGCGCCTGATTTGCCGCTGACCCGACTGCCGCAAACGCGACTGATGAAAGGTGGGCTGCGACTGCGATTGCGCTGCGGCGGCGGCCTGCGCTTCAACCAACTCGGCCTGGACGCACTGCGGCTGTACATCGCCGCGCCCGACGACGTGGCCTTCCGGCTGCACGAACTGGTATCGGGCACAGCCGTCGGCAGCCTGGTCTACGGCGTCAGCGGCGGCAAGGTGCAGCTTCCGGCCGAAGCGGCAGCCGCTTGGTCAGGCAGCAAGAGCGTGCGCCCGGTAGGCATGGCGGCCGACGAAGCACTGCTGCCCGAAACCCTGCGCGCGTTCTCGGGACACCGGCTGTTGCAGGAAGTGGCCACGCTGCCGCAGCGCTTGCTGTTCTTCGAAGTGGGCGACCTGGCACCGCGGCTGGCGCAGATCGGAGCCGCCGAAGCCGACATCGTGGTTCTGTTCGGGCGCAGCGACCCGGCGCTGGAAACGCTGGTCGACAGCAGCAGCCTGGCATTGCACTGCACGCCTGTCATCAACCTGTTCCAGCGCCGGCTGGACCGGGTGACGCTGGGGCCGGGCTCGTCCGACTACCACGTGGTACCGGACCGCACGCGGCCGATGGACCTGGAGATCCACAGTGTCGAGAGCGTCGTCGGCCACGGCGGCGCAGGCGACGCCAGCCCCGCCAACACGGGCCGCGAGGGCCTGCGGGAATTCAAGCCGCTGTACGCCAGCCAGCACGAGCCGCCGGAACGCGGCAGTGGTTACTACACGCTGCGCCGCGAACCGCGGCGGCCTTCGGACCGCCAACGTGTGCAGGGCGCGCGAGTGCCGTCCTATCTGGGCGAAGAGGTCTTCGTCTCGTTGGTCGACGCCGGGCATGGCCCGTACCGGGAGTCGCTGCGGCAACTGTCTGTCGTGGCCTGGGTCACCAACCGCGATCTGCCCGCGTTATTGCCGCCGGGTGGTAACGGCGGCGAGAAAACCTGGCAGCTGGACACCCCCGGCCCGGTCCACCGCGTGGACTGCCTGCGCGGGCCGACCAGGCCGGTGTCG
>JALYUN010000224.1 GCA_030853725.1 Pseudomonadota bacterium
CGCTGGTGGTGGACGACAGCGAAGTCGCGGCGCGCTTTCTGCGGCGGCGGCTCGAATCCTGGGGGCTGCAGGTCGAGTGCGCGGCCGCCAGCCGCCAGGCGCTGGAACTGCTGGAAAGCCGCACCTACGACCTGATCTTCGTCGACGTCGAACTCGGTCCACACAGTGAACTCGACGGCCTGGCGCTGTGCCAGCGCGTCAAGCAGTCGGCGGCTGCGGTGGGCGCGAGCGTGATCATGGTTTCAGCGCACCAGAGTGAACTCGACCGCGCCCGCGGTGCGCTCGCCGGCTGCGACGCCTACCTGGGCAAGCCGTTGACCGAAGCTGAACTGGCGCCACTGCTGCTGCGCCGTGGGCTGGCGCGGGCGCCTGCGCACGTTAACGCCGGCTGAGCAGAACGCCCGAGACGACGCTCGTCCGCGGCATCAAATGCCGACTGTCAGCCCCACTTTCATCGACTGCGCCGACGGGATCCGCAGCGCGGCGGTCGCGTCGGCGGTGTTGCTGGCCATCAGCACGAACAAATGGTCGCGCCATTGCGCCATGCCGTCACGGCGCCGGCCGGCCAGCAGGTCGACATGGCCGATGAAGTAGTGCACGTCGTCCAGCCGGTCCTTCAGCGCCAGCGCCTCGCATGCCACCAGATCCGCCGGCACGTTCGGCCCTTGCATGAAGCCGTAGCGCAGCACCAGTCGATGGATGCCGTCTCCCATGTCGCTCAGTTCGCGCCGGTCCTTCAGGTCAAGCTTCGGCACCGGCTCGATCACCACCGTCAGCAGCACCACGCATTCGTGCAGCACGCCGGTGTGGCGCACCAGTTGCTGCAGCGCCGGCGGTGTCTGCTCCAGCCGGCCGGTGACGAACACCGCCACGCCGGGCACGCGCCGCGCCACGGGCTCCTTGTCGAGTCGGGCGATGAAGGTCTCCAGCGCCGGGGTCGTGCGCGCGATCAGCTCGGCCAGCAGCGCCGAGCCCCTGCGCCAGGTCGTCATCAGCGCGAACAGCAGCAGCCCGATCACCAGCGGCAGCCAGCCACCGTCGGGGATCTTCAACACGTTCGAACCCAGGAATGCCAGGTCGATGGCGAGGAAGACGACCAGGAACACCAGCGCGGCCGGCAGGCTGCGCCGAGCGCGTTCGCGGCCGACCCGGAATGCCAGGATGGTGGTGACCGCCATCGTCGAATTGACAGCCACGCCGTAAGCAGCGGCCAGGTTGGCCGATGAGCGAAAGGCCAGCACCAGCCCGATCGCCGCCACCATCAGCAGCCAGTTGACCGAAGGCATGTAGATCTGGCCGCGCGCTTCTTCCGAGGTCTGCTGCACTTGCAGCCGCGGCAGCAGTCCGAGCTGCACCGCTTGCCGGGTCAGCGAAAAGGCGCCGGTGATGACGGCTTGCGAAGCCACCACCGTGGCCATCGTGGCCAGCAAGGTCAGCGGCAACGAAGCCCAGTCGGGCGCCAGGTTGAAGAAGGGCTGCTTGATCGCGGCCGGGTTGGCCAGCAGCAGCGCACCCTGGCCGAAGTAGTTCAGCAGCAGCGCCGGCAGCACGAAGAAGAACCAGACCTGGCGGATCGGCCGGCGGCCGAAGTGGCCCAGGTCGGCATACAGCGCTTCGCCGCCGGTGGTCACGAGGAACACGGCATAGAGCACGGCATAGCCGGTCCAGCCGTTGTGCTCGAAAAACCGGATCGCGTGGATCGGGTTGACCGCCCACAGCACCTGCGGCGCATGCAGGATGCCGCGCACGCCGAGCGCCGCCAGCACCGAGAACCAGACCAGCGTCAACGGGCCGAACACGGCGCCAACCTTGGCCGTGCCGCGAGATTGGAAGGCGAACAGCAGCACCAGGATCACGACCGTGATCGGGATCACGAAATGGTCCAGATGCGGGGCCGCCACCTGCAGGCCTTCGACCGCGCTCAGCACCGAGATCGCCGGCGTGATCATGACGCCGCCGTAGAGCATGGACGCGCCCAGCACCCCCAGCAGGATCAGTGCCCGGCGGGCGCGACGCTCCTGGCCACGTTCGGGCCGCAGCAGCGCGATCAACGCGAAGATGCCGCCTTCGCCGCGGTTGTCGGCCTGCAGCACATACAACATGTACTTCAGCGAGATGATCAACACCAGCGCCCAGAAGATCAGCGACAGGATGCCAAACACGTTGCCGGCCGTCACCGGGATCGGGTTCACGCCAGTGAAGCATTCGCGCAGCGCGTAGATCGGGCTGGTGCCGATGTCGCCGTAGACGATGCCGAGCACCGCCACCGCCAGCGCCGCCGCCGAAGCGCTGTGCGCGCCCGTAGGCCGGGCACGGTCAGCTGCTTCCTTCTGCGCGTCGCGGCCGCCCTTGCTGTCGTTCTGGTTCGCCATCGTCGCGGCCCTGGTTGGGCGGCAGTCTATGCGGGCGGCGCCAAGCGGGGGGTTGGCTGCGTTGTCGGCCGTATCTGCGCGCTGCAGCCTCTCGGAGGTGGTCGTGCTTTCAGCCGCGCCCGGCCAGCGCTGCCGCGCCCACGATCAAAGCCCCGCCGAGCGCCACCGTGGGGGTCAACGTGCCGGCACCCAGCAGCAGGGCCGAGCCCGACGCGAACACCACCTCGGTCAGCATGATCACAGCGGTGGTCTGGGCCGGCAGCCGCGCCGCGCCGTATTGCAACGCCAGGTTGCCGACCAGGTATGCCACTGCGATCGCGACCGCAATGCCGATCCAGCCTGGCGCGGCTGCGGGGATCGCCGGCACGCTGCCTTGCCCCGTCAACGCCAGCGCCACCAAGAGGGCCACCAGCGCACCACCGAGGAACATCGCCAGTGCCCGTGCGGCTTCGGGCCGGTGCGCCTCGCGACGCAGCATCACGTTGTTCAGCGCAAAGCTGAAGCCGCCCAACAATCCGAGCCATTCGGGCAGCGTGTCGGGCAGCGGCAAGGCCTTCAGGCCCGTACCGGCGTCGGGCGGCCACAGCACGATCACGGCGCCAGCCAGCGCCAGTGCCACGCGCAGCAGCGTCACGGCGCGCAGCTTCTCGCCCAACAGCAGGCGCGCCAGCAGCACCGCCCACAGTGGCATCAGATAGAACAGCAGCACCACGCGCACCACGTCGCCGACCGTCACGCCCCAGTTGAAACAGGCATTGGTGGTGCCGGCGGCCAGCACCAGCCACCACAGGGTCGGCGTGCGCGCCAGGTCGCGCCAAGCGGCGGGCCGCCAGCAGGAGATGGCCACCACCGCCAGCAGATAGATCAGCACCGTGGCCCACAGCGGATGCAGGCCGCGAGACTCGAGCTGCCGCAGTGGCCACCAGGAAACGCCCCAGACGAAGGCGTTGATCACCAGCGCCAGCGCGGGCCAGCGCGAACGCGCCGTCGCTAGTGGCGTGCCGATCGCGGTGCCAGACTCCGTGCCAGTCGCCGGGTTCATCCGGCTATTCGCAGTCGGTACGGGCGATTTCCAGCAGCCGTTCGACCTCGTGCCGGTGCACCACCGTGTTGCGCTTGTGCCAACGGCGAATGGCTTCCATCGTGACGGCCACCAGCAAGCCGAAGATCGCGATCGCGCCAAACGCCGACAGCCCGAATCGCGTCATGCACACATAGAACGCACCCAGGCCCAGGATGCAGGCTTGCTCGTTGAAGTTCTGCACCGCAATCGAGCGGCCCGCACCCATCAGGTTGTGGCCGCGGTGCTGCAGCAGCGCGTTCATCGGCACGATCAGGAAGCCGCAGGCCGCGCCCATCACCAACAGGAACGGCGCCGCCACCCAGACGTTGGTCAGCACGTTCAGCCCGATCATCAGGAAGCCGATGGCGATGCCCAGCGGGATCACGCTGGTGGCCTTGTCGAGCCGCGTGTAGACGGCCGCGGTAACCGCGCCGACCACCGAGCCGACGATCACCACGCCCGCCAGATTCGAAGCCTGCGTGGTGCCATAGCCGAGCGCCGCTGCCGCCCATGCGAACACGATCACCCGCAGGTTGCCGAAGATGCCCCACAGCAGCGTGGTGGTGGCGAGCGTGATCTGCCCGAGCTTGTCTTGCCACAACCGCGCGTTGCAACGCGCGAAGTCGCGCACCAGCAACGGCAGGTTGCCTGAAAGCTTCTGAAGCGGCGCGGTGGTGCG
This sequence comes from Pseudomonadota bacterium, assembly GCA_030853725.1. Taxonomy (GTDB): domain Bacteria; phylum Pseudomonadota; class Gammaproteobacteria; order Burkholderiales; family Burkholderiaceae_C; genus Rubrivivax. The sequence continues at coordinate 4,115 of JALYUN010000224.1, forward strand.
CGGGATGTACAGGTTGAACACGGCCGCCACCACATACAACAACCCGGTGAAAGCGATGGCCGCTTCGGGCGGGGTATCGACGCCGGTATCGATGAACGGCAAGTCGATGCCGAGCAGCAAGGGCGCCAGGCGCGGGCCTACGAGCTGCCCGCCGAGCAAGATGCCGAGAATGATCGAGCCCACCGTCAGGCCCTCGATCCAGCCGTTGCCCTTGACCAGTTGCGATGGCGGCAGCAGCTCCGTCAGGATGCCGTACTTGGCTGGCGAGTACGCGGCGGCACCGAGGCCGACAACGGCATACGACAACAGCGGGTGGCCGCCGAACAACATCATCAGGCAGCCGACAACCTTGATGCCGTTGCTGATAAACATGACGCGGCCTTTGGGCAGCGAGTCGGCAAAGGCGCCCACCAGCGGCGCCAGCAGCACGTAGAACAACGCGAACATCGGCGCCAGCGCAGGCGTCTGCCAGGCCGGCGAATGGCTCTCATGAAGCAGCTCGATCGCAGCGACCAATAGCGCGTTGTCAGCCAGCGAGCTGAAGAACTGCGCCGACATGATGGTCGAGAAACCTTTTTTCATCGAGTCGGTCGCGAGCGCCGCCGTCCGGGTCTGGCGCGCGGTCGACCGCCGGCGCCTGTGTCTGTCGTCCTTGAGTCCACAGGGACCCTTGTCGGGAAATCACGCGGCCCCTGCGTTGCGGGTGCGCTGCGGCGGGCGGTTTATAGCACGCGTTTCGCGGCTGTCAGAATGCCTTTCCCCTTGCAGTGGACGATTTCCGAGCACCATGCCGCGCCCGATCGAAGCTCTGATCCACCGCAGCGCCTTGCGCGCCAACCTGCAGCGCGCCAAGCACAGCGCGCCCGACGCGCGCGTCTGGGCGGTGGTCAAGGCCGACGCTTACGGCCATGGCATCGAGCGCGCCTTCGAAGGACTGCGCGGCGCCGACGGCTTCGCCTTGCTGGACCTGGCCGAAGCCGAACGGCTGCGCGCGCTGGACTGGCGCGGCCCGATCCTGCTGCTTGAAGGCGCCTTCGAGCCGCGCGACCTGGAACGGTGTTCGCGCCTGAACCTGTGGCATGTGGTGCACCAGGCCGAGCAGATCGACTGGCTGGCAGCGCACAAGACGCATGCGCCGCATCGGGTGTTCCTCAAACTCAACAGCGGCATGAACCGGCTCGGCTTCAGACCCGACGCCTTTCGCGCGGCCCATGCGCGGCTGCTGGCATTGCCGCAGGTGGAAGAGGTGTCGTTGATGACGCACTTCGCGGACGCAGACGGAGAAGCGGACGCCGGATCTGAAACGGACCGCGTAAATAAACGCGGCATCGCTCATCAGTTGGAGGTTTTCAGGACGATCACCGACGATCTGCCCGGCGAGCGCTGCCTGAGCAACAGCGCGGCCATGCTGCGCCACAGCGCATCCGCGGGGCTGCACAACGACTGGGTGCGGGCTGGCATCGTCTGCTACGGCAGTTCGCCCGATTACCCGGCGGCCGACATCGCCCACTGGGGCCTGCAGCCGGCGATGACGCTGCGCTCGAAGCTGATCGCCGTGCAGCAACTGCGGCCGGGTGACACGGTGGGCTACGGCAGCAGCTACACGGCCCCCGCGGCGCAGCGCATCGGCATCGTCGCTTGCGGTTATGCCGACGGCTATCCGCGCCACTGCGGCACGGGTACGCCGGTGCTGGTGAACGGGGTGCGCAGCAGCACGGTCGGCCGGGTTTCGATGGACATGCTGGCGGTGGATCTCTCGCTGCTACCGCAAGCGGGCTGCGGCAGCGAGGTCACGTTGTGGGGTAGGTGGGATAAGGGCGGCCCCCTGAATGCGGTGCTCGCGATCGACGAAGTGGCGCAGGCCGCGGGTACGATCGGCTACGAACTGATGTGCGGACTGGCACGCCGAGTGCCCGTGCAGTCGGTCGACTGAAACACGTCTCACCTACTCAAGAAATCGGAGCTTCGCATGGGCATCATCTCAACCATCATCGTCGGTTTGATCGTGGGCGCGCTGGCGCGCTTCGTGCTGCCGGGCAAGCAGTCGATGGGCTGGATCCTGACGATCGCGCTGGGCATCGCCGGCGCGCTTATAGCGGGCTTCGCAGGCCGCGCGATGGGCTGGTACCAGCCCGGCCAACCAGCGGGCTGGATCGCTTCGGTGGTCGGTGCCGTCGTGCTACTGGTGATCGTCGGCATGGTCAAGAGCAAGTCCTGAACAGCCCGTGAGCGCGCGCCGGGCGGTGCCCGTGCAGCGCGCCGAAGTCGAGTTCACCGCGGTGCGGTCTCAGGGGGCCGGAGGTCAGAACGTCAACAAGGTTTCGAGCGCGGCGCACTTGCGCTTCGACATCGGCGCTTCGTCGTTGCCCGAAGACGTGCGGGCATCCTTGCTGGCATTGCCCGACCAACGCATCAACGGCGACGGCGTCGTTGTCATCAAGTCGCAAACCCACCGCAGCCTGCCGCGCAACCAAGCCGACGCGCTGGCGCGGCTGCAAGCCCTGGTGGACACCGTCTGCAATCCCGACGCCGACCGCGTTGCGACGCGGCCCACGCGCGCTTCGAAACGGCGCCGGTTGGAAGGCAAGGCGCGCCGCGGGGTGGTGAAGGCGGGGCGGCAGCGCGTGGGTGAGTAGCGCAGTTGCCGGCCAGCGCGGCCGTGTCCTTCGGCGAGCCGAACGTACGGGAAAGCCGGTAGGCGCGACGCGGCGCTTCCGGTCGCGCCGTTTGAACGCCACCTTGCGCCCGCTGCGCACCCTTCGTCTCCTTTGACTGGCGGGCAGGCGCTGCATTGCGCAGACTTCGTTCCACGCCCACTCCGGAGAACCCGATGAACACTGCAACCCGCATCCTCCCCATCCTCACCGCATCCCTGCTCACGCTGCCGTTGATGGCGCATGCCGCCAGCCCCGGTTGCGCCACGGTCGAAGTGCAAAACGTACGGCCCCAGCAAGGCCGCCTGATGGTGGCCGCCTACAACAGCGCCGAGACCTTTAGCAAGACCGCGACCACGTCGCTGGCACTGCCGGCCGGCGACGCCACGATGCGCTTCGAGTTGTGCGGCTTGTCGGGCGACACCGTGGCGCTGACGCTGTTTCAGGACTTGAACAGCGATGGCAAGCTCGGCACCAACCTACTCGGCGTTCCGAACGAGCCGTGGGGCGCTTCGGGCCACCCCGGCATGATGGGACCGAAGTGGGAAACCACGAAAGTGTCGCTCGACGGCCGGCCGATCGTCGTGCAGATGTCGAAGTGAAAGGGGTACTCGAATGAACCGCCGCCACCTTCTGCAAGCGCTGGCCGTTGCCGGCCTGCTGCCCGCCACACTGCGCGCCGCCCACGCCAAGGCGGCCCATGCCGTCGACTTCGATATTGCCCGCGTCGGTCAGCCCCTGCTGGCGCCGATGGCCGGCGTGACCGACGTCAGCGGCGTTCGTGACGCCGCACCGCTGGCGACCACAGGCCGCTGGCCGCATGCGCTGCGTGGGCGCTTCTACCGCAACGGCCCGGCGCTGTTCGAACGTGGCAGCGGCCCGGGCCGTGAACGCTACCGTCACTGGTTCGACGGCGACGGCATGGTGCAGCAATACACGCTGGCCGACGGCCGCATCAGCCACCGCGGGCGGCTGGTTCAGACCACGAAGCTCAGCGCCGAACGCGACGCTGGCCGCTTTCTCTTCCCGACTTTCGGCACTGCCATCGAAGGCGGCCCGCCGATCACTGGCGCCGACAGCATCAACGTCGCCAACACCAACGCGCTGGAACATGCCGGCCGCGTATTGGCATTGTGGGAAGGCGGCTCGGCCTACGCGTTGGACCCGGTCGATCTGTCCACCCGCGGCCCGGTGACCTGGCGCGACGACCTGGCCGGGCTGCCGTTCACTGCGCACCCCAAAGTCGATGCAGCGGGGCACCTGTGGAACCTCGGCACCTTCGGCCCGCACCTGATGGCCTGGCACATCGGACCCGACGGCAAGCTGATCGATTTCCAGCTCGGCACTTCACCGTACCCGGGCGGCATGGTGCACGACCTGGCGATCACCGAGCGTTACTTCGTGGTGCCCCTGCCGCCCGTGCAGCTCGACTTCTCGCGCCCGGTGGGTGATGGCGCACGCCGCTTCGCGCTCGAAGCCGGCCAGCCGCTGCGCATCCTGGTGATGGAGAAGGCCGACATCACGAAGCGCCGCGTTTTCGAGTTGCCACCGGCGATGGTGTTCCACGTCGGCAATGCCCACGAAGAAGCCGACGGCACGGTGGTGCTGAGCTTCGCCACGTCGCCTGACGCCACGTTTCTCGACCGCGGTGCGGTCGAGATCATGAGCGGCCAGCCGCTCGACAGCGGCCAGCCGCGGCTGGCAGTGGCGCGCATGAACCTGCAGAGCGGCCGCATCACCCTCGACCAGATGCACCACGACATCGAATTCCCGCGCATCCACCCGCAGCGCATCGGCATTTCAGGCGCTGGCCGTGCGCGCTGGCTCGTGAGCGGCGCGGCCTGGAAGCTCTATGCCAGCCGCCAGCATGCGCTGTTACATGGCGTTCAGCTGACCGACCTGCAAACCGGCCGGGTGCGCCGCTACGACTATGGCGACCAGGCCATCGCCGAAGAACACATCGTGCTGCCGAAGCCAGGCCAGCGCGGCGAACTCGACGCCTGGCTGTTGGGCACCACCTTCGACGCGCGGCGCCAGACCACGGTGCTGAACCTGCTGGACGCGGCGCACATCGAAGACGGTCCCGTCGCGCAGGCGTTCTTGCCGTACACCTTGCCGCTCGGCTTCCACGGCAATTTCACGGCAACCTGAGTCCGCAAAGTCGGCAGCGACAATCGCGGCAATGGCTGCACCGAAGACCGTCTACACCTGCCGCGACTGCGGCGGCACCAATGCCAAGTGGCTCGGCCAATGCCCGCATTGCAAGGCCTGGAACACGCTGGAAGAGTCGGTGGCCGAGCCCAGCGGGCCGGCCACGCGCAACAGCCGCTTTCAGTCGCTGGCGCGGGCGCAGCCCGTGGCGACGCTGGCCGAGATCGACGCCGCCGAAGTTTCGCGTACGCCCACCGGCCAAGAAGAACTGGACCGCGTGCTCGGCGGTGGCATCGTCGAAGGCGCGGTGGTGTTGATCGGTGGTGACCCCGGCATCGGCAAGAGCACGCTGTTGTTGCAGGCAGTCGATGCGCTCTCGGCGCAGATGAAGGTGCTGTATGTCACCGGTGAGGAAAGCGGCGCACAGATCGCCCTGCGTTCACGACGGCTGGGTCTGGCCGGCACCAAGGTGCGGGTGTTGGCTGAGATCCAGTTGGAGAAGATCGTTGGCGCGATCGAGTCCGAATGCCCGGCTGGCGAGCCTGCCTTCGTCGTGATCGATTCGATCCAGACGGTGTACTCCGACCAGCTCACCTCGGCTCCGGGCTCGGTGGCGCAGGTGCGCGAATGCGCCGCGCAACTGACCCGGCTGGCCAAGACCCGCGGCTGCACCGTGGTGCTGGTGGGCCACGTGACCAAGGAAGGCGCGCTGGCCGGGCCGCGCGTGCTCGAGCACATCGTCGACACGGTGCTGTACTTCGAAGGCGACACCCATTCCAGCTTTCGCTTGGTGCGCGCCATCAAGAACCGCTTCGGCGCGGTCAACGAGATCGGCGTGTTCGCGATGACCGAGCGCGGCTTGAAGGGCGTCAGCAACCCGAGTGCGATCTTCCTCTCGGCCGCCCACGGCGAACCGGTGCCCGGCACCTGCGTGCTGGTGACGCTGGAAGGCACGCGGCCGATGCTGGTCGAGATTCAGGCGCTCGTGGACAGCGGCGGGCCGAGCCCGCGGCGCTTGTCGGTCGGGTTGGACCGCGACCGGCTCGCGATGCTGCTAGCGGTGCTGCACCGCCATGCGGGTGTCGCCTGCATGGACCAGGACGTGTTCGTCAACGCGGTCGGCGGCGTGCGCATCGGCGAGCCGGCCGCCGACTTGGCGGTGCTGCTGGCGATTCAGGGCAGCCTGCGCGGCAAGGCGCTGCCGCGCGGTTTCATCGCCTTCGGCGAAGTCGGGCTGGCGGGCGAGGTGCGGCCCGCGCCGCGTGGGCAAGACCGCTTGCGTGAAGCCGCCAAGCTCGGCTTTTCGATCGCGCTGGTGCCGAAGGCCAATGCGCCGAGGAAGGCGATCGAAGGCTTGACGATCCATCCCGTCGAACGCATCGAAGAAGCCATTGAAATCGTACGTGGACTGATATGACCAGAGCGCTTGTGATTGACAGCAACCGACCCAACCTTCGGTGTTGACCTGCACCTGAAGGAGCACCGCAATGTGGAAGCGACTCTCGACCCTGTGGACCGTGATCCGCGGCGACGCGCGACTGATGTTGCGGGCCTGGAAGCATCCCGGCGCGCCTGCTTGGTTCAAGCCCGCCGTGGTGGTGATGGGGCTGTACGTGGTCTCGCCGATCGACCTGATCCCCGACACGATTCCGCTGATCGGTGTGCTCGACGACCTGGTGCTGGTACCGCTGGCGATGCGCTTCCTGCTCGGCCGCTTGCCGGTGCGGGTGCGAGCCGATATCGGCGGGCGCCACGCCGCATGATGCAGTGAAGCCGGGGTTGGTCTGGGCACTGGTCGCTGCCGCACTCGCGATCGCCGCGGCCACGCAGGGCTGGCGCGGCGTGCTGTTGATCGTCACCCTGGTGGTGTTCTGGCTGCTGTGGCAGATCAACCGGCTGTCGCGCACGATGCGCCGGCTGGCCGCGCGGCCGCTCGGCGTGGTGCCGAACGCAGTGATGTTCAACGCGAAGCTCAGCGTCGGGTTGCCCATGGCCGAGCTGCTGAGCCTGAGCAACAGCCTTGGCCGGGCGGTCGATACCGGGGCGGCAATCGAGCGCTTCGTTTGGACCGATCCGGGCGGCGACCGAGTGCAGGTCGACCTGCAAGACGGCCGGGTCCAGGCCTGGGAGCTGCAGCGAACAGACGATCGGCCGCCTTAAACTCGCCAGCTTTACGTTCCAGGAGCATCTCCCATGTCGATGTCCGACCGCGACGGCAAGATCTGGATGGACGGCGCGATGGTCGAGTGGCGCGACGCCAAGATCCACGTCCTGACCCACACGCTGCACTACGGCTGCGGCGCCTTCGAAGGCGTGCGCGCCTACAAGACCGACCGCGGTACGGCCATCTTCCGCCTGGCGGACCACACCGAGCGGCTCTTCAACAGCGCCAAGATCTTGCGCATGAAGCTGCCCTTCACGCCCGAACAGGTGAGCCAGGCGCAGCGCGATGTCGTCACGGCCAACCAGCTGGAGAGCTGCTACCTTCGGCCGCTGGTTTGGGTCGGTGACGAGAAGCTCGGCGTCAGCACCAGGGGCAACACCATCCACCTGATGGTGGCCGCGTGGCCCTGGGGCGCCTATCTGGGTGAAGAGGGCATGAAGCGCGGCATCCGCGTCAAGACCAGCAGCTACACCCGCCACCACGTCAACATCACCATGACGCAGGCCAAGGCGGTCAGCAACTACACCAACAGCATACTGGCCAATATGGAAGCGGTCGACGACGGCTACGACGAAGCGCTGCTGCTGGACGTGAGCGGCTTCGTCAGCGAAGGCGCCGGTGAGAACATTTTCATCGTCAGGAAGGGCGTGGTCTACACGCCCGACTTGTCGGCCGGTGCGCTTTCGGGAATCACCCGTGACACCATGTTCAGCATCTGCAAGGACCTGGGACTGGAACTGGTGCAAAAGCGCATCACGCGCGACGAGGTCTACATCAGCGACGAAGCCTTCTTCACCGGCACCGCTGCCGAAGTCACGCCGGTGCGTGAGCTGGACCGGTTGCCGATCGGCAGCGGCAGCCGCGGCCCCATCACCGAGAAAATTCAGAACGCCTTCTTCGACATCGTGCACGGCCGCAACCCGAAATATGCCGAATGGCTGACGGTGGTCTGATGAAACCCGATCCGAAAGACGGCATGAATGTGCGCCATCCGCAGGCGGTGGTGGAACTGGTCACGGCCGATCTGGTCGGCCCTGGTGCGGTCTACTGCCCCAACCCCAAGATGCCGCTGTGGAGCACCCACCCGAAGGTGTTTCTCGACGTGGGCAGCACCGGGCAAGTCAAGTGCCCGTACTGCAGCACCGTCTACCGGATGAAAGCGGGCGAGAAGGTTTCGGCCGGGCACTGAGTCCGCCAGCCAGAGTCGTTCACGGCAGGCCGAAGCCTGCCTGTTGCAGCACGGCACGCGCGGGTGCACTGCGCAGCCATTCGACGAAAGCCCGTGCCAGTGCGGGCTGACGGCTGGCCGCCACCACATGCGCCGGGTAGCGGATCGGCGTGGTCGCTTCCAGCGTCTCAACCACACGCACGCGGTCTGGCGTATGGGCGACGTCGGTGGTGAAGACGAAGCCAGCCTCGACATCGCCTTGCGCCACCAGGTTCAGCACGTCCCGCACCGTGTCGACCTCGACCACCTTGCGCTGCACCGAAGGCCACAGCCGCGCCGCGTCGATCACCTGGCGCGCGTAGCGGCCGGCGGGCACTTCTGAACGGCGGCCGATGGCGATCCGCACCACCTCAGGTCGTGTCAGGTCCGACAGGTGTCGCAGCGGCAACGTCAACGAAGCCGGCGTGATCAGCACCAATGTGTTGGTTGCGAACACGCTGCGCAGGTCGGGCACGATCAGTTGACGCTGGATACCGAGCGTGGCGGTTTCGGCGTCGGCGCTGGCCAGCACGTCGGCCGGCAGCCCGGCACCGATGCGCTCCAGCAGCGTGCCCGAAGCGCCCAGTACGACCTTGACCTCGGCCCCGGGATGCGCTGCCTCGAAGCCGCGCGCCAGCGCCGGCATGGCCTCGGTCAGGCTGGTATCGGCGGCGACCGTGAGTGTCTGCGCCGAGGCTGCGCTGCCGATCAGCAGCCCAGCGCCCAGTGCAGCTGCCGCTGTGCGCCATAGCTTGCGCATCAGACGGTCAGACACGGCGCACCGGCTGCATAACGCGAAACGGCAACGTGCAGCAGCACACCGCCGCTGCCGAAGGACAGGTTCATGCCGGGCGTCGCTCCGGGAGACGGCGACAAAGTCGACTGGGACAAAGCCGAGCGGCCGGCCCTCAAGGTTGCAGCGCCTCCAGGTCGGCGTGCGTGCGCTGCAGCCACAAGCGCATGCGCTGGCGGTCCAGCAGGCCGAGGCCGCTGCTGGCGGGCTGCTGTGCCGCCCAGAAACTGGCGCCACCGGCGTCGACCTTCTGGATCAGTGCGTCGGGCAGCTTGCGCAGCCGCATGGTGCGGGCGCCTGCAGCCCAAGCGCCGTCGAGCAGGCCGGAGGCTCCGAGCTGACCGAAATGTTCGCCACGCACTTCGTTCAGCACCAGCACCAGCCGCATCGCGGCGCCGGGGCTTTCCTGCCAGCGCCGCAGCAGGTCGACCGAGTCGCGGTTGGCGTCCATCACATGCCAGTAGTTCAGCGTCACGCCGAGTTCGGCTGCCAATCCCAGGACGCCGGCATCTTCCACCCAGCGCGTCAGCGGTGCTTGCGATTGCGCAGCCAGGTCTACCAGCACGCGGCGGTTCGGGTCTTCGACGGCGGCTTCGATCACCCGGTCGAGCCCGGTCGCATCGTCCAGCGACAGCGGCGTGCTGTAGGCCGCGTAGTAGCGCAGCAGCGCACCGTGCGAACGGTCGGTGTCGAAGGCGACGAAAGGCAGTTGGCGGTCTATGAAGTGCTGCGCCAGCACGCGCGCCAGCAGCGACTTGCCGACCCCGCCCTTTTCGCCGCCGATGAAATGGATCTGACTCATGTCGAGATGCGTCCCTTGGAAAGCCCGGGGCATGCTACTGCAGCGTTCGGGCGGGGATCGGGCGGGACCGGCGCGAGCCGTCCGGATGTTTCGACGCCAGCGGTCGGCATGAAAAAGGGCAGGCGCATGGCGCCTGCCCTGATTCAAAGCCGGGGACGAAGAAATTACTTCTTCATTTCGTCTTTCTTCGTGTCGTCGTGCTTCATCTCGCCTTTCTTCGTGTCGTGCTTCTTCATGTCGTGCTTCTTGTCCATCTTCTTGTCCATCATGGCGCCGCTGGCGGCCGAAGCCGACATGTCTGCTTTCATCGGGGCGCCACCGGCGTGGGAAGCAGCTTGGGCGCTGAAGGCAAAGGCGGCCAGCAGAAGGGTGCTCAGGATTTTGGTCATGTCGATCTCTTTCGTTGAATGAAAACTCGGTTGGGGGAAAGTCCCGGACTGCCGGGTGAAACCCTAGCTGCCGAGCCACCGGCGCAGGCGTCGCGCAGGGCGCGCCGATCCGACGGTCAAGCCACAACGCGGCAGATCGAACGCGGTTGACAGGGTTGCGACAACCGCATCCGCAGGCGCCGGGAACTCGTAAGCACCCCGGTGTCAGGCTCGACTAGCATTCCGCCCCAGCGCCGACTCCCGGCTCCCTCTTCCGCGAGATCGCGTTTCGTTCGTGCCCCGTGCCGTTTCCCTGTTCTGGCTGCCTGTGAAGCCAACTCGCGTTTCGCGGCCTGTGCCGTTGCTTTTGCAGTTGCTTTTGCGGTCACTCTCGCCGTTCCTCGTGCTGCTGGCGCTCTGTGCCTGGCTGCCGCCGGCGCTGGCGAAGGCGTACCTTCCGTCCAGTGACGACACCGTGCTGGCCACCGTGCCGGCCCGTGCCACCGACCCCGGTGCGCGCGAGCTGCTGGCCCTGCGCGACGCTTGGCGGCGCGACCCGAACAACCTGGCGCTGGCGGTGCGGCTGTCACACCGCTACTTCGACGAGGTCGCCGCCGAAGGCGACCCGCGCTACGTGGGCTATGCCCAATCGGCGCTCGGGCCCTGGTTCGATCAGCTCGACCCGCCGGCGCCGGTGCGCGTGCTGCGAGCCATGATCCTGCAGTTCGACCACCGGTTTCCCCCCGCCCTGGCCGACCTCGACGCCGCGCTGAAAGCCGACCCGGGCAACGGCCAGGCGATGTCGTGGCGCACCGCGATCTTGATGGTCACGGCCGACTACGACGCCGCGCGCCGCAGTTGCGAGCAGATGGCGCCGCTGACCACCGACTTGATCGCCGCCGCTTGCCGGGCGCAGGTCGACTCGGTCACGGGCCATGCCGAGCGCGCTGCCACCGAGCTGCGCAAGGCGCTCATCAGCTACCCTGAAGCCGCGCCGGCCGAAAAGCTCTGGAGCCTGACGCGGTTGGCCGAGAACCAGGAACGCCGCGGCCAGTTCGCGGCCGCCGAGGCCGCGTTCCGTGAAGCGCTGGCGCTGGGTGTGCCCGATGTCTACCTCGACGCCGCCTATGCCGACTTCCTGCTCGACCGTGGTCGCCCGGCCGAGGTGCTGAAGCTGTTGCAAGGCAAGGAGCGCGCCGACGTGCTGCTGCTGCGCCTGGCGCTGGCGGCCAAGGCCACCGGTGACGCCAAGGCGGCGCTCTACACCGACGAGATGGCGGCCCGCTTCGACGCGGCGCGGCTGCGCGGCAACACTACGCACCGCAAGGAAGAGTCGCGCTTCGTGCTGGCGCTGCAGAGCGACGTGCCGCGGGCGTTGACGCTCGCCCAGTCCAACTTCGCGATTCAGAAAGAGCCGGCGGATGCCCGCATCCTGCTGGAAGCCGCGGTCGCTGCGAAGGACCCGGCCGCCGCCGCGCCGGTGCTGGACTGGATGGCGCGCTGGCACGTCGAAAGCGTGGCACTGCAGTCGCTGGTCGATCGCCTGAAGGCCCTGAAGTGATTCGGCATGCGTGGTTCTTGTGCTCGCTGGCCTTGGCCGGGGTTCTGGCGAGCGCCCCGGCGCAGGCCCACAAGCCGTCCGACAGCTATCTGTCGATCACGGTCGACGCGGCAGCGGGCGACCGCGCGGTCAGCGGTCGCTGGGACATCGCGCTGCGCGACCTGGACTTTGCGATCGGGCTCGACGCCGACGGCGACGGCCGCATCACCTGGGGCGAGGTCAAGGCCCACCACGCCGAGATCGCCGCCTACGCGGCAGCGCACTTTGCACTGGCAGCCGACGGCCGACCCTGCCAGCTGAGCTTCGGCCAGCAGGCCGTCGACGACCACACCGACGGCGCCTACACCGTGCTGCCGATGGCCTTCGCCTGCGCCGACCTGCCGCCCGGTGGCCCGGTGGCGCTGACGATCGACTACCGGCTGTTCGCCGATGTCGACCCGCAGCACCGCGGGCTGCTCAACCTGAGCGTGGCCGGCAGCAGCGGCCTGGCTGCCACCCGCACCGCGATCTTCGGTCCGCAGGCGGCGCAACAGACCTTCCAGCTCGGTGAGACGCGGCTGCTGCGGCAGTTGTTGGACTACCTGCGTGAAGGCGTCTGGCACATCTGGGTCGGGCTCGACCACGTCCTGTTCCTGCTGTCGCTGCTGCTGCCGGCGGTGGGCGTGTGGGTAGTGTTGAAGCCCGCTCGAAGCACGCCGCGCGGAGCGAAGCCGGCGTTGCGGACGCCACCGCGCTTGCACTGGCAGCCGGTGTCGCGCTTTCGCGAAGCCTTCTGGGACGTGCTGCAGATCGTCACCGCGTTCACGGTGGCGCACTCGATCACGCTGTCGCTCGCGGTACTCGGGGTGGTGTCGTTGTCGTCGCGCGTCGTCGAGGCGTCGATTGCGGCTTCGGTGGTGCTGGCGGCACTGAACAACGTCTGGCCGGTGTTTCACGGCCGGCGCTGGATGGTGGCCTTCACCTTCGGCCTGCTGCACGGCTTCGGTTTCGCGAGCGTGCTGGTCGACCTGGGACTGCCGCCGGGCGCCCTGGCGCTGGCCTTGCTCGGGTTCAACCTGGGGGTCGAGGTGGGGCAGTTGTCGGTCGTCGTGGCTTTCTTGCCGGTGGCCTATGCGATGCGTCGCGGCTGGTTCTATCGTCGCGTGGTGCTGACGGGCGGCTCGCTGGTGATCGCGGTGCTGGCCGCGATTTGGTTCGTCGAACGAGCGTTTCTGATCAAGCTGTGGCCCTGAGCTGCGGTGCGCTCATTTCTCCTTGGGTGCGACCTCGAAAGCCAGCGTGATGAACTGGCTGACCCAGCTGTCTTTGCGCGTCGTCGAAAGCCGCAAGTCGACCCCGCGCAAAATCCAGTGTCCCGCAGTCGGCGCGGTCACCGTGCCCCGCCCTTCGGCGTCGGTCGTTCGCCAGATCCCAATGGGGAGCTGGTCGCCGCGCAACTGGATCGGCTGATTCGCCAGCGGCTGACCGTCGCGAAGCACACGAAAGTGCAGCAGGTCGCCGGCTTGTACGGGCTTCGTCACGCCTTCCAGCAGCAAGTCGAAGTCCATCGGCACCGGTTGGTCCGACGGCACACCGAATTCCACCCGCGCGTGCTTGGTGTAGATC
>JALYUN010000059.1 GCA_030853725.1 Pseudomonadota bacterium
TCCGGAATGGCCGATCTGGCAAGTGCCAGGCCAATGACGCTGGACAACACATTCCCCATATGGAGCATCACGAAGTCGTGCACCGTGACGGCGATCCTTCAGCTCGTGAAGTCGGGCGACCTGGGACTGGACGACAAGGTCGAGCGCTACGTGGCCGGCGTCCCGAACGGCCACCTGATCAGCCTGGCCGACCTCGCCGGCAACCAGAGCGGGCTCGCCGACTATTCGATGCAGCCCGCGTTCTTCGAGGTGTTCGGCAGCGATACCTTGCACGTGTGGGCGCCGCGGGAACTGCTCGCTTTCGCGTTTGCGGCAACGCCTGCCTTCCTGCCCGGCGAGCAGTACCAGTACAGCAACACCAACACCGTGCTGCTGGGCGTGGTGGTCGAAGCGGTGACACGGCAGCCGCTCGGCAGCATGCTGTCCTCGCGGATCTTTCAGCCGCTCGGCCTGAGCGGAACCAGCTACCCGTCGTCACCCGATCTGCCGCCGCCGACGCCCACCGGCTACTCGGTCGATCCAGTCACCGGCGTCGCCAGCGAGCAGCCGCTTGCCAGCCCGACGGCGCTGGCGGGTTCGGGCGCGATGGCATCGACGCTCGCCGACCTGCTTGTGTGGGGCGATGCGCTGGGCCGTGGCGCGCTGCTCGATGCGGCGCTCCAGGATGCGCGAAAGTCACGCTCTCGCGTTGTCACCAACGGCCCGGAATACGACCGCTACGGCCTGGGCATCGGACAGATCGGGAACTGGTGGGGGCACACCGGCAGCGGCATCGGCATCCAGGTCGCCACGATGAACCTCGCGTCACGAAATGCGACCGTATCGGTGATGGTGAACGCCACACCCGAAAACGAACGCCCAAACCTGAACCTGGCTCAAGCGCTGTTTGAGCAACTCGCCGCGGTGGTGGAAGCGTCGTAAAACGGTTCAGTGGTTCAGGCCTGTGTCGTGCGGCTCGCTCAATGCCGCTGACGCGAACTTTGGCCTCAGTGAACGCGGTTCGAGCGGTCCGGAGCACGAGATCGACACCTCGTCGCCTATCGATACTCGGTCAATTGGATAAACCGAACGCAGTTCGCGTTGTAGTGCTGCCGGAAAAGACTGAACTGCGTCATTTGCGTTCGACGGCCTGAGCGACCGCTTCGGTCATGACCGGCCAATCAAAGTATCGAACTCATTGCCATCGACAGGCGGGGCCAGACCCCGCCGCGGCTCAGAAGCACTAACGCTAAGCGGCGCGACGCCGCAGTCGTCGATCCGGGCGCGTCCGGCCGCAACGGCTACGATTTGAACTCGGCTTTGCCCAGTGTGATGATTCCAACACCTATCGGGAGATTCCTCGTATGAACCTTTCCACCCTGTCCCGCCGGCGCGTGCTGACCCTGGCCGCCACGATCGCCGGCATGGCGGCGCTGCCGCTCCACGCGCAGACGGCCGACTGGCCGAACAAGCCGATCAAGCTGGTGGTGGGCTATGCGGCAGGCGGCGCTACCGATGTGCTCGCGCGTCTGGTGGCGGTCAAGCTCGGTGAGCAACTCGGGCAGACCGTGATCGTCGAAAACAGGGCCGGTGCCAACAGCAATGTCGGTGCCGAACTGGTGGCGCGCGCACCGGCCGACGGCTACACGCTGTACATGTTCACGATCGCGAACACGATCAACGCCACGCTGTACCCGAAGCTGGGTTACGACCCGCAAAAGGACTTCGAGCCGATCGGCCTGGTGGCGAAGGTGCCCAACATCCTGGTCGTCAATGCGTTACTGCCGATCCATTCGGTGGCCGACTACATCAAGTTTGCTAAAAACTCGAAAGACGGCATCACCTTCGCTTCGTCGGGCAGCGGGTCGTCGATCCACCTGTCCGGCGAAATGTTCAAGATGCAGTCGAAGCTCAACATGCTGCACGTGCCCTACAAGGGCAGCGCGCCGGCGATCAACGATCTGATCGGCGGGCAGGTGCAGTCGATGTTCGACAACGCACCGTCGGCCCTGCCGCACATCAAGAGCGGGCGACTGCGCGCCCTGGCCATCACCAGTGCGCAGCGTTCACCGCTTCTGCCAGACGTGCCGACCATCGCCGAATCGGGCTTTCCCGGCTTCGACGTGCAATCGTGGTTCGGTCTGGCGGCACCGGCCGGCACTCCGAAGGCGATCGTCGCCCGGCTCAATGCCGATCTCCTGAAAGTCCTTGCGATGGACGACGTGCGCAAGAAACTGACCGACCTGGGTGCGACGCCGGCACCTGGCACGCCAGCAGACATGGGCAACTTCATTACTTCCGAAGTCAAGCGCTGGAGCGAAGTGGTGAAGGCTTCCGGTGCCAAGGCCGGCTGACCGGAGCCTGCTCCATGTTCCCCATTGACTTCTTCTGGCGCGCCGCCGAGCGCTGGCCCGATCGCAGCGCCATCGACACCCCCGAAGGCGACATTTCCTACGGCACGCTGGCGGCACGGGTTGCGTCGCTGGCGGCGGCCTTGCGAGAGATCGATCCTGCGCTGCAAAGCCGGGTCGGCATCTGCGCCGGCAACAGCGCAGCGCACATCACCGCACTGCTGGCCGTACTCGCCATCGGCAAGATCTGGGTGCCGCTGAACCCGAAGAGCACACGCTACGAAGTGATGCGCATCGTCGACACCACAGAGCCGACGATCCTGGTGCTGGATCCGTCTTGTGCTGCGTTGCTGGAAGGCGCCTCGGGAACCCGGATCCACACCGCGGCCGATGTCGGATCGGCAACGGATCACACCGTTGAAGCGCTGATCGATCGCAACGCCGGTGCGCCGAGGCCCGATTTCGATTTGCCGCTGGAAGCCACGCAGGCGATCAAATTCACCGGTGGCACGACCGGCATTCCCAAAGGGGTGATGCAGCCCTACCGGGCCTGGATGGCGAACATCACGAACCAGATCCACTTCTGGGAGCTGGACGAGCACGATCGCTATGTCGTCGCTGCCCCGGTGTCGCACGGCACCTCGACCTACCTGTTGCCGATCCTGGCGCAGGGTGGATGCCACGTGTTGCCGACAGGCGCTGGCGCCGAAGCCGCGCGTGCTTGCTTCCGCGACCGCCGCGGAACCATCAGCTTCATGCCGCCCACGTTGATCTACATGCTGATGTCGCTGCCCGGCACGTCACGCCAGGACTTCGCACAGTTGCGCCGGTTGATCTATGGCGGCGCACCGATGCCGCCAGAAAAAATACGCGACGTGCGTGCCTTCTTCGGCCCGGTGCTCGGCACCACCTACGGCCAGACCGAGGCGCCGCAAATCCTGACCGTGATGCGCCCTGAAGACTTCGAAGACGAACACAAATGGGCCGGTGTCGGCCGGGCGACCTGGTTCAGCGACGTGGCCATCATGGCGCCCGACGGTCACCTGCTACCGACGGGTGAAGTCGGCGAAGTCGTGGCG
>JALYUN010000263.1 GCA_030853725.1 Pseudomonadota bacterium
CAGCTCGCTCACCCGGGCCCAGCGCGGCAGCGTCGCCACGTCGGGGATGTAGCAAGCCGACTGCAGCAGCGCGACACGCTGGGTTCGAGGGTTGAGGCCCAGCACACGCAGACTGCCTTCGGTTTTCGCCAGCCCCACCATGGCCCGCATCAGCGTGGACTTGCCGGCGCCGTTGTGGCCGAGCAGCCCGACCACGCGGCCGGAGCCAATGGTGAAACTGACGTCATCGACGGCTCGTTTGCTGCCGTAGCGCACGGTGACGCCGCTGGCTTCGACCAGCCTGTTGGGTCCGGTCATCGTGAATCTCCCCAGTTGAGTTCGTCTGCACCGATGCCAAGGCGGCGCAGGCGCGTTCGAAGTTGTGGCCATTCTTCGCTCAGGAAGCGTTGCCGTTCGGCCTTGCGCAACCGCGCGCGGGCACCGGCGTTGACGAAGAAGCCGACGCCACGGCGGTTCTCCAGCAGGCCCCCGTCGTCCAACGCCTGCAACGCGCGGTTGACCGTCAACGGGTTCAACATGTAGCGGCCAGCCAGCGCCCGGACCGAGGGCATCGCTTCGCCTTCGCGCGGTTCGCCGTCGAGCAACTGCGCCGATAGGCGATCGGCCAGTTGCTGGTAGAGCGGTTGTCGATCGTTCCAGACTTGCATGGGTGAGGGCGCTGAACTGGTGTGTTGCTGAAGTAGCACACCATAGCGCCCCGAGCGCGGGCCTGTGCCGCCGTGCGACGCGCTGCGGCAGCGGCCGACGCACTGCAGCCGGCGGCGACTGGTCTGCAACCACCGCCAGACGGCAAAAAGCCCGGCAGGGCCGGGCTTTGGGTACCGAGCCGGTGAAGCTCAGGCGTGCGTGCTGCGGCGGCGCACGGCCGCACCCACGAAGGCCAGGCCGAGCGCCATCAGCGCGTAGGTGCCGACCTCGGGCACGGCAGTGGTTACCGTGGTGATGTAGTCACCGGCGCCTGTGTTGGAGAACGTGGTGCTGATCACGGTATAGAGCGAGCCGGCGGCCAGTGGGTAGCTGAAACCCGAGCCCGCAGCGATGCTGCCGCCGAAGTCGTCGTTCAGCGCCACCAAGCCGGTCAGCGGAGATGCTGGGTTGAAGAGACCCGAGTAGAGCAGCAAGAAAGTGTCGAACGACCCGGCCGGCGTGGCCTGCATGCGGAAGTCAAAGGGCCCCGGTGTGGCGCCGACGATCACCAATTGGTCGTAATGCACCGCGGTGCCAACGGCCGACAGGGTCGTGAGCGTCGTGGGCCGGTTGAAGACCGCGTCGTTGAACGTGATCGAGCCGTTGGCACTGTAGGTGTCCGCATGGGCAGCGCCACCCGCCACCATCACAAAAGCAGCCAAGGCCAGGGAATGCAGCTTCATCAGTGAACCTCGGGGAATGGTGTAGGGGCTTGAGCACGCGCGAGCCTGGATGACTGCCGGCACAACTGAGCTGAAGCATAGGGTCCGCCGCGCTCGCTGTCATCAGCGAACGACCCCCCGAACGCGGGGGAGCGGCCCGAAAAATGCTACATCGACGCTTCGAGCATGTTCCGGTAGTCCTCGCGGGACGCCAGACGCGGGTTCGTCTTGTGGCAATGGTCGGCCATGGCGCCGTCGATCACGGCTTCGAACTGCGCTTCGGTCGCACCCATCGCGCGCAATCCGCTCGGCAGACCCAGACGCTGGTTCATCGCCGTGATGGCATCGGCCACCTGGCGCCCGTCGTCGTCGCAGCCCGGCAGGCCCATGGCTTGCGCCATGCGCTGCAGCCGTTGCTCGTGCCGGATCGATTCGGCGCTGGCATTGAAGCGCACCACCGCGGGCAGGAACATCGCGTTGAGCGATCCGTGGTGCAGCCGCGGGTCGACACCGCCCAGACTGTGGCTGAGCGAATGGACGCAACCGAGTCCTTTCTGGAACGCCATGGCGCCTTGCATGCTGGCGCTCATCATCTGCCAGCGCGCATCGCGATCGTGCCCGTCGCGGGTGGCACGTTCGATGTGAGCCCAGCCGCGCGCCAGGCCGTCGAGCGCGATGCCGTCGGCCGGCGGGTTGACGGCCGGTGCCATGAAGGTTTCCATGCAGTGCGCGATGGCGTCCATGCCGGTGGCTGCCGTCAGCGCCGGCGGCAGACCGAGCGTCAATTCCGGATCCAGCAGCGCGGCCTTGGGCATCAGGTGCCAACTGTGGAAGCCGAGCTTGCGGCCGTCGTCCAAAATCAGGATCGCGCCGCGTGCGACTTCGCTGCCGGTGCCAGCGGTGGTAGGCACCGCGATCAGCGGCAGCACCCGATCGGTGATCTTCGGGCTGCCGCCTTCGATCGTCGCGTAGGTCTTCAGCGGGCCTTCATGCGTGGCAGCGATCGCAACGCCCTTGGCCAGGTCGATGCTGGAGCCGCCGCCGACCGCGATCAGGCCGTCGCAGCGTTCGCGCTTGCAGATTTCCACAGCCTGGCGCACGGCGGCTTCGGTCGGGTTCGATGGGGTGGCGTCGAACACCGCGTGGGGCAGTCCCTTCAAAGCGTCCAGTGCTTGCTGCAGCACGCCGGCAGCACGTACCCCCGCGTCGCTCACCACCAGCGGGCGGCGAATCCCGATGCGTCGGCATTCTTCGGCCAGCAGGCGTACGGCGCCGGGGTCGAGATCGATCTGGGTCAGGTACTGGATGCGGGCCATGTCTTCAATGATTCAGTCGAGTGGCCGCCAGTATGCTCGGCTCCCGTCATGACCAACGATCCCCCGAGCTGCCTCACACCGCAAATGGCCACGCTGCTGCAGCGCATGCGCCGCGCCGGCCGGCCGCCGCTGCACACGCTGACGCCGTCAGCCGCGCGCGCCGCTTACAACGTTGCGGCCGAGGTGCTGGACTTGCCGCGCGTGCCGTTGCTGCGCGTCGAGGACTTTCATCTGCCGGCCGGTGACGGCAGTGTGCTCGCGGCGCGCCTATACGCGGCTGCTACCGAGCCGAGGCCGGCGCTGCTGTATCTGCATGGCGGCGGCTTCATGATCGGTGGCCTGGAAACGCATGACAGCCTGTGTCGGCAACTGGCATTGCGCAGCGGCTGGACCGTCATCGCGCTGGATTACCGGCTGGCGCCGGAGCATCGATTCCCGGCGGCTTTCGACGATGTCTGGTCGGCGCTGCAGGCGCTGGCCGCCGACCCGGTGCGCTATGGCATTGCCGCTCGACCGATGGCGATTGGTGGCGACAGCGCGGGGGGTACGTTGGCGGCCAGCACCGCGCTGCAGGCGCGCAATCATGCGCTGCCGCTGGCGCTGCAACTGTTGATCACACCCGGCACCGCAGCGCGGGCCGACAGCGCGTCGCACCGGCGTTTTGCGAGCGGCTTCCTGCTGGAGGCGCCGGCCATCGAATGGTTCTTCGACCATTTCATCAGCGCCGAGCAACGCAACGACTGGCGCTTTGCGCCACTTCATGCAGACGCAGACGGTGTCGCGCCCGCCTGCGTGATCCTGGCCGAGTGCGATCCGCTGGTCGACGAAGGGCTCGCGTATGCAGACCACCTGCGCGCCGCCGGTGTACCGGTCAAGCTGGAGCTGACGCGAGGCGTCACCCACGACTTCATCAAACTGGGGCGGGTGTTGCGTGAGGCTTCGCACGCGCTCGACTTCGCCGCGGCGGCCTTGCGCGAGGTTCATGCACCGTGAAGCGCGAATCGTTTCGCCATCTGGAGCGGCTACGCGTACGTTGGGCGGAAGTCGACGCGCAGCAAGTCGTCTTCAACGGCCATTACCTGCTGTATGTCGATGTGGCCGTGGCCGGCTGGTGGCGAGCACTGGCGCTGCCTTATCCCGCTGCGGTGCTGGCCATGGGCGGCGATCTGTACGTGCGCAAGGCGACGCTGGAATACGAGGTCGCTGCGCGGCATGACGAACGGCTGGCGGTCGGCATCCGCTGTGCACGCATCGGCCGCTCGTCGATGCAGTTCCAGGCCGCCGTGTTTCGCGACAACGAACGCCTGGTGCAAGCTGAACTGGTCTATGTTTTTGCCGACCCGGCATCGATGCGCAGTCAGCCCGTCCCGACGCCGCTGCGCGCTGTGGTCGAGGCTTTCGAAGCCGGCGAGCCGATGCTGCAAGTCGTTACCGGCGACTGGGCAGAACAAGGTGCTGCTGTCCAGTCGGTGCGCGCAGCGACTGCTGGCGACGACGATCCCACCGCCCTCCACGCCGTGGCGACCAACCGCGTCGGTGTCCCTATCTCCTGCGCCCGACTGCAGCTCGAAGGCGGGTCTGCCCGCATCGATCGGCGCCACACGCTGGCAGCCTTGCGCGGTGCCGGGTACGGCCGCGCCGTGCTGGACGCACTGCTTGGAGCAGCCCGAGACCGCGGTTGCGAGACAGCAGAGGTCGACGGGGTACCCGTCAGTCTGCAGACGGCTCTACTACCTCGAATGCTTCCACGTGGCGCGGGCCCCGGCACCAAGCTGACAACGCGCTGACGGCCGCAGCTTCGATGGCTGCCCAGAGAGCCGCATCGACGTCCGTCGCGTCCATCGCATAGCGCTCCATCACCGTGCCATCGCCAGCCGTGTCGCCCGTGCGGCGGTACAGCCGCGTCTGCAGGCCGGGGTGTTGCAAGCGCAGCGTGCCTTGCATCTGCGCCGCGGCCCGCAGCGCCTCGGCTTCGTCTGCCGGGTCGCAACGCCAGTAGATGAACAATTTCTGCCGGCTCAAGTCGCCTCGGTAGGAATGGCGTAGGGCAGGGCGGCCAGCGTCAGCGCATGGCCACCGGCTTGCAGCCTGCCCTCGGCCAACGCGGCGATTTTGACTTCGACCAGCGCTGCGCAGCGCGCGCCGAGGCAGCCTGCCAGCACCACCATTCCGGCGGGTTGCTCGGAGTCGGCGCTGTGGAACACCTCCATCCCCGGCTGCAACGGCTGTTCGCATTCGAAGACCCGGGCCCGGCGTTTGAGGGTGCCGCGGTACTGGCTGCGAGCAACAACTTCCTGCCCGGGATAACAACCTTTCTGAAAATCGACGCCGCCGACCAATTCCAGGTTCACCATCTGCGGCACGAACTGTTCGACCGTGGCCGCGACGATGCGGACCACGCCACTGCGCGCTTCCAGCCAGCGCCAGGTTTCGGCCGCCAGTTCGGCCGCGCCGGCCGGTGCGGCACCGACGACCAGCTGCCGCTCTACGGACTGCCCATCGGCTTCGGCGTGGGGCAGACGAACGCGGTGCCCGCCATCGATCGTCTGCACACTCCAAACCGGCGTCGAACCGGGCTGAGCCGGGCCCGCTGACCCCCACAACGGCAAATCGGCACTGGCGTCGACCAGCTTGCACTTTGCCCGCAGCACGAACATCGACAGCCGCTTGAGCGTTGCAGCAAGCAAGTCAGCGCTGCAGGCCAGCAGCAGGTCGTCGGCGCCATCACGCCAGACCACGAAGCTGGCTTGCAGCCGGCCTTTGGCCGAACAGTAGCCGGCCAGCCGCGCTTGCCCGGGTTCCAGGTGCAGCATGTCCTGCGTGAGCTGCCCGTGCAGGAAGGTGCGGGCGTCGGGGCCACTGGCGCGGATCAGGCCCCAGTCGTCCAGGCGCACCGTGCCTTCGATGCGGGTTCGTTCGTCGTCCGGGTTCGATTGCATCGCTTCATTATGATCAGCCGGCATGGCAAACACGGCAGCACAAACAGTCTTGGTGGGGTCGTGCGCGGTGTCCTGAAAGGCCTGATCGGCCTGCTGCTGGTACTGGTGGTAGCGGCCGCCGCCGGCGCCGCGGCAGTGGCCTGGTGGCTCGACCGCCCGCTGCCGTTGGCCGCAGCAGGCGCCGAGCTCTCGATCGAACCCGGCACCGCGCCGATGGCGGTGGCGCAAGCCTGGGTCGACGCCGGTGTGCAAGTGCATCCTCGGCTGCTCTACGAATGGTTTCGCTGGTCAGGCCGGGCGCGCCGCATTCGTGCCGGCAGCTACGAGATCGACGCAGGAACGACACCGCGAAAGCTGCTCGACAAGATGGTGCAGGGCGACGAGACCCTGGAACGCGTGCAGTTCATCGAAGGCTGGACCGTGCGCCAGATGCGTGCCGCGGTAGCGTCGGCGCCGCACCTCAAACCCAGCACCGCTGGCATGAGCGACGCCGAATTGATGGCCGCGCTGGGTCAGCGCGGCGTCGCGGCAGAGGGCCGCTTCTTCCCCGACACCTACACCTACAGCCGCGGCGTCAGCGACCTGACGGTGCTGCGCAGGGCGCGCTCGATCATGGCGGAGCGACTGGCCACCGCATGGGCCCAGCGCAGCGCCGACACGCCGCTGCGAACCGCCGACGACGCCCTGATCCTGGCGTCGATCGTCGAGAAGGAAACCGGGCTCGCCAGCGACCGCGGGCTGGTCGCCGGCGTGTTCGCGAACCGGCTGCGCATCGGCATGCCGCTACAAACCGACCCGACGGTAATCTACGGTCTGGGCGAGGCCTTCGACGGCAACCTCAGAAAGCGCGACCTGCTGGCCGACACGCCCTACAACACCTACCTGCACTCGGGTCTGCCGCCGACCCCGATCGCGCTTCCGGGGCTGGCTTCGCTGCGCGCGGCGGTGCGCCCGGAGCCGACCAAAGCGCTGTATTTCGTGGCCCGCGGCGACGGTGCCACGGTCTTCAGTGATTCGCTCGCCGACCATAATCGCGCGGTGAACAGACACCAGCGCGGCAAGCCGTGAAGCGCCCCGGCCGTTTCATCACGCTGGAAGGTATCGACGGTGCCGGCAAGAGCAGCCACCTGGCTTCGATCGCCGGCTGGCTGGCCCGTCAGGGCGCCGATGTCGTGCAGACCCGCGAACCCGGCGGCACCGCACTGGCCGAAGCGCTGCGCGAGTTGGTGCTGCACCAGTCGATGGACCCTTTGACCGAAGCGATGCTGATATTTGCAGCCCGCCGCGATCATTTGCGCAGCTTGATCGAGCCGGCGATCGCGCGCGGTGCGACCGTACTGTGCGATCGCTTCACCGACGCCAGCTTCGCCTACCAGGGCGGCGGCCGCGGCTTCGATCTGGCCGTGTTGACGCAATTGCAGCAATGGGTGCAGCAGGGGCGCGAGCCCGACTTGACGCTCTGGTTTGACTTGCCGCCGGCGCTGGCCGCAGCGCGGCGCAGCGCGGTGCGCGAACCCGATCGCTTCGAAATTCAGGATCTGGCCTTTTTCGAACGCGTGCGCGAAGGCTACGCAGCCCGCGCCGCGCTGGCCCCGGCGCGCTTCGTGCGTTTGGAAGCGGACGCGTCATCGGCCGCGGTCTGGGGCCAAATCGAAGCCGTGTTGATGCAGCGCTGGAACGAGTGAACACCGAAGTCGCCCACTTGGTCGGCGATGACGGCGCGCTGCCATTGCCCTGGCTTGTAGCGCCGCTGGCCGATGTGCTGCGAGCCCCGCGTGGCCACGCGCTGCTGGTCCACGGTGCCCCGGGCGTCGGTGCGATGGCTTTCGCACTGACGCTGGCACAGGCCTGGCTCTGCGAAGCCGACGCGACTCCACGCTTGATCGGCCCTTGCGGCCGTTGCGGCAGTTGCCGCCTGGTGCAGTCGCACCTGCATCCCGACCTGCAGGTGGTGATGCCCGAGACCCTGCGCCGCGCCCACCGCTGGCCGTTGGCCGACGACAAACCCGAGGGCGAAGACAAGCGCAAGGCCAGCAAGCAGATCCGCATCGACGACGTGCGCGGGCTGATCGACTGGAGTACCCGCACGAGCGCCCGCGGCCGCGGCAAGGTGGGCGTGCTGCACCCAGCCGAGGCGCTGAACCTCAGTTCGGCCAGCGCCCTGCTGAAGACGCTGGAAGAACCGCCGCCGGGCACCCGATTGCTGCTGACCTGCGCCGACCCGATTGCGCTGTTGCCGACGGTGCGCAGCCGTTGTCAGCGCCTGCGACTGCAGGCGCCGCCGGCCGAGATGGCCGTAACCTGGTTGGCGCAACACGGCGTGGCGCAGCCCGAAGTGTTGCTGGCCGCTTGCAGTGGGCGCCCGCTGGACGCGCTCGAACTGGCGCAAGCCGGAGTCGACGCTGCGGCTTGGTCTGCTCTGCCCATGGCGCTGGCACAAGGGCAGCCCGCAGCATTGGCAGGCTGGCCGGTCCCACGCGCGCTGGATGCGCTGCAGAAGCTGTGTCACGACGCCCTGGCCCACGCTGTCGGCGGTGCCGCTCGCTTTTTTCCCGGCGCCCAGATGCCACAGCAGGCCGAAGCCACCGCGCTGCTGGCCTGGAGCCAGGACTTGCAGCGCGTGATGCGTCACGCCGAGCATCCGTGGAACGAAGCGCTCTTGCTCGATGCGTTGGTGCGTGAGGCGGCAGCGGCCCTGTCGCAGCCCCGGCCAACCGCTGCGCGGTCCAAATAGCGCCGGACTCCGGGCCAATAGCGCACATTCACCGGTCGATGCCTCGCCTACACTGCGCCGATGAACGATCGTGTCTCCACTCGCGCTGGCGGCCTCGGGCCGGCGCTGAACGGCGTGGCGGGTACGGCGCCATCGGCCAGGCCCAGTGTGATTCAGCTCGTCTTTCGCGAAAAAGGCGCGCTGTACGCTGCCTATATTCCGTTTTTGACCGATGGCGGGCTGTTCGTGCCCACCACCCGCGACTACCGTTTGGGCGAGGACATCTACCTGCTGATGTCGCTGCCAGACGACCCGCAGCGCTTTCCGGTAGCCGGCAAGGTGGCCTGGATCACGCCCGCCAATGCCTCGGGTGGCCGCACCCAGGGCGTGGGTGTGCGCTTCCCGAACGACGACAAGTCGCGTCAACTGAAGATCAAGATCGAAGAAGCGCTGGGCACCTCGATCTCGTCGGCGAAGCCCACGCAGACGATCTGACAGCGCGCCGCATGCAGCGGAACTGCGACGCCTTGTGGCGACTCTGAAGGCGCGATGTACGTCGATTCCCACTGCCATCTGAGCCTGCCCGAGCTGCACGCTCGCCTGCCCGAGATTCGCCAAGCAATGGCAACGGCCGCGGTCGACCGCGCCTTGTGCATCTGCACCACGCTCGAAGAGTTTCCGCAGGTCCACGCGCTGGCGATGGCGCACGACAACTTCTGGTGCACCGTCGGCGTTCACCCCGACAACGAAGGCGTGCAAGAGCCGACCCTCGCCGACCTGCTGCAGCGTGCGGCGTTGCCGCGGGTGGTCGGCATCGGCGAAACAGGGCTCGACTATTACCGTTTGAACGGGCGCAGCGAAGCCGACATGCACTGGCAACGCGAGCGCTTCGGCATCCACATCGAAGCCGCGCGCCAGAC
The DNA here is from genome assembly GCA_030853725.1 of Pseudomonadota bacterium. Taxonomy (GTDB): domain Bacteria; phylum Pseudomonadota; class Gammaproteobacteria; order Burkholderiales; family Burkholderiaceae_C; genus Rubrivivax. The sequence goes on from JALYUN010000263.1 coordinate 9,238, forward strand.
CGACCTGCCCCTGGTGATCCACACCCGCAGCGCCAGTGCCGACACGCTGGCGCTGTTGAAAGGGGCAGGGCAGGGCCGGGTGCGCGGGGTGTTCCATTGCTTCACCGAAACCATGGACGTGGCGATGGCAGCGCTGGAGCTGGGCTTTCACATCTCGTTTTCGGGCATCCTGACCTTCAAGAATGCCGAAGCCCTGCGTGACGTGGCGCGTGCCGTGCCGATCGAGCGTTGTCTGATCGAAACCGACAGCCCTTATCTGGCACCGGCACCGCACCGCGGCAAGACGAACGAGCCCGCCTTCGTGCCCTGGGTGGCGGCGAAGCTGGCTGAACTCAAGGATCTGGATGTGGCGACCGTCGCTGCAGTCACGAGCCGTAATTTCGAGCAGGTGTTCGGAGTGGCGCCGCTAAAGGCGCCTCAGGAGCAAACATGAAGCAATTTCTAAAGTTGGTTGTCTATACCCTTGTTGCAACAGCATTTTCCAGCGCCTATGCCGACGACCGGGATGACTTTTTTCATGCCATCAATCTGGACAACGGTCGCATGGCGGCGGGTCTGCTGGAGCGCGGGGTCGACCCCAATGCGGTCGACGACAAGGGCCAGACGGCGTTGACCGCGGCAATGCGTGACGGCTCGGGTGCGGTCGTCGAGGTACTGCTGCGCCAGCCCGGCTTGAAGGTGGACAAAGCCAACCGCAACGACGAGACGCCGCTGATGATGGCCGCGTTGAAGGGCCACACCGACTGGATGCGCGCGCTGCTGGAACGCGGCGCAGCCGTCAACCGTTCGGGCTGGACGGCGCTGCACTACGCCGCCAGCGGCCCAGAGCCGAAAGCGATCACGCTGCTGCTGGACAAAGGCGCGGCGATCGAGGCCGCGTCGCCGAACCAGACCACGCCACTGATGATGGCCGCGCGCTACGGTGCGATCGACAGTGCCGAGTTGCTGCTGTCGCGTGGTGCCAGCACCACCGCCCGCAACGAAGCCGGGCTGACAGCGATCGACTTCGCTCGCACCGCAGGACGCGACAAGCTGGTGCAAACGATGGAACGACGCGGCAAGTGAGTGGCCGAATGGGCGGCTGAGTGAGGCGCTGAACGAGCCGCTGAAACGCGGAGCGGGCAGGGCGTGTGGACCGCAAGCCGCAGCGCTGCCCTGACGTTCGTGTCAGAAGTCGCCCGACAGGGCCTTTGGCGCAGCCCCGACGTGTCAGCCGAGCCCGTGCCGCCTAGAGTCATCTCACTCGCCGGATCCCCGCGCAAGGAGCACACCGATGACGCAACTGGCTTCCGAATTCAATCCCTTCATGCTGATGGTCAACCCCGAGATCGTGCTGGCCGCGATCGAAAAGTCCGAACGCTTGGCCCAACTGAACAGCCAGATGTGCAGGCCGCTGGACAAAATCCCCGGCCAGGTCGCCAGCAATGCCGACGACGGTGGCGACGAATTCGAAAGCGACGAGCTGAGCGCCTGACGGGCGCTTGAATACGGGGTTCTGGGAGCAATGGAACAGCGAACCGACTTAAGGCTGTTGGGTGCTGATCGGCGTTGCGGCTCTGCTCATGCCCTTGCCGACTTCGACACCTCGATGCCGCAGATAGCTGTACAGAGTGCTTTTGGCGATATGCAGCTTCTTGGCAATGGCGTTGACGCTCAGGCGCCGCTCGCGGTACAAGGTTTCGACGGCCATCGCAGTCGCTTCGGCCTGCACTGGCAAGCCCTTCGGTCTGCCACCCACGCGTCCGCGTGCCCTCGCCGCCGTGAGGCCGGCATTCGTACGCTCGCGGATCAGCTCGCGCTCGAACTCGGCCAGCGAGGCGAAGATGTTGAACACCAAGCGTCCCTGTGCATTGGTCGTATCGACCGGGTCGTTGAGACTGAGCAGGCCGACCTTGCGAGTCATCAGGTCACCCACGAGCTCGACCAGGTGCTTGAGTGATCGGCCCATGCGATCGAGCTTCCAGATCACCACCACGTCGCCGGCGCGAAGCTGACGCAGCAGTTCATCGAGCGCCGGCCGTGTTGTCTTCGCTCCGCTGGCCACGTCTTGATAGATGCGTTCACAGCCGGCGCGCTTGAGTGCGTCGAGCTGAAGGTCAAGATGCTGATCGCGCGTGCTCACGCGTGCATAGCCAATTTTCATGGAAAGGTCTTGTTTTCTCGACGCGGTTTGTCAATGTCGTACTTTGACACATCGAACCAGTATTTCGGACCGATCTACCGGCACTTGGCTCGCGAGATCCCTCAAATTTCCTAAGTCCGCTAAAACGATCGTTTTATCGAACCTCCTTGAGCCGTTGCAATAGTTGGCGTATAAACACCTATCCTCATAAGCACCGAATAACCATGAATTCAGTCCGCTGGAATATCGCGGTTTCGCCAGACACCGACCAATCTGTGCGCATGTACCTTGCCGGCCAAGGCGGGGGACGCAAGGGCGACCTGTCGCGCTTCATCGAAGAAGCCGTGCGGGCGCACATCCTGGAGCTGTCGGCCGAGCAAGCCAAGGCCGCCAACGTCAACATCAGCGAGGCCGACCTGACCGCGATCGTCGCCGAGTCGGTGCAGTGGGCGCGTGAGCACTGATGCGCGTCGTCTTGGACACGAACGTCCTGCTGAGCGCGCTCATTTCGCCGCACGGGCCGCCGGATGTGATCTACCGTGCCTGGCGCGCCGCGCGTTTCGAGGTGGTGACCTCGGTGGCGCAGCTCGATGAACTGCGCCGCGCCAGCCGATACCCAAAGTTCAAGGCCGTCCTGCAACCGCACCGCGTGGGCACGATGGTGAACAACCTCCAGCGTGCCGTGGTGCTCGAACATCTGCCGACCGACATCGAAGCCGATGACCCGAACGACGCCTTCCTGCTTGCGATGGCCGTCGCCAGCGAAGCCGAATATCTCGTGACCGGCGATCACCGTGCCGGGCTCTTGCAGCGCGGCAGCATCGACCGCACACGCATCGTGACGCCTGCGGCTTTCTGCGCCGAGGCGCTGTGACGACGAATGCCCGTCAGCTTCCTGACCGCTACACAAAGGGAGCGCTACGGTCGCTACCCAGAGTCTCTGTCGGCCGACGAGCTTGGACGGTACTTCCATCTTGACGATGACGATCGAGAGGGGATCGCCGCCAAGCGGCGCGACAGCAGCCGCTTGGGCTATGCGCTGCAACTCACGACGGCGCGCTTCCTGGGAACCTTCCTCGAAGACCCGACCGACGTGCCCGTCGCGGTCCTGCATGCAGTGGCCGCCCAGCTCAATGTCGCCGACCCGGCATGCGTCAATGTGTACTGCGCGAGCGAACAGCGCTGGCGGCACACCGCCGAGATACGCGAGCGCTACGGCTACCGCGAGTTCGTAGACACTGGAGTTCAGTTCCGTCTCGGACGCTGGCTGTGCGCATTGTGTTGGACCGGCACCGACCGTCCCGGCGTGCTGTTCGATCACGCCAACGGCTGGCTGATCGGTCACAAGGTGCTGCTGCCCGGAGTCAGCATCCTGGAGCGCTTCGCGGCCGAGGTCCGGTCTCGAATGGAGTCGCGCCTGTGGCGGCTGCTCGTGCGTGACGTCACCGATGTTCAACAGCGCAGTCTCGACGATCTTCTGACGCCGGCCGAAGGCAGCCGGCAGTCGTGGCTCGACCGGCTGCGCAAAGGGCCGGTACGGGTCAGCGGCCCTGCACTCGTGGCGGCGCTGCTGCGCATCGAGACCGTGCGCAGCTTGGGGATCAAGCTCCCCGCCGCACACGTTCCGCCCAGCCGCATCGCGGCGCTCGCCCGCTTTGCCAATACCGTCAAGGTCAGTGCCGTGGCCAGGCTGCCCGACGCGCGGCGCATCGCCACGCTGGTCGCATTCGTCCACAGCCTGGAAGCCAGCGCGCACGACGACGCCCTCGATGTGCTCGACATGCTGTTGCGCGATCTGTTTGCGAAGGCTCAGCAGGCCGACCGCAAGGCGCGGCTGCGCACACTCAAGGATCTCGATCAAGCTGCGGCGACGCTGGCCGAGGCCTGTCGCATGCTTCTCGATCCGAGCCTGCCGGACGGCGAGCTGCGCGCCCGCGTCTATACGACGATCGGACACGACGAACTTGCCCAGGCATTGGCCGATGTCAGCAGCCTGGTGCGTCCGATCGATGACGTGTTCTACCGCGAGCTGGCGGGCAAGCTCGCGACGGTGAGGAAATTCCTGCCGACACTGTTGCGAGTCATCAGATTCGACGCCAACCCGGGCGCACAAGCTCTGTTGCAGGCATTGCAATGGCTTCACGACCGACCCTCGCACGACCCACCGATGACGATCGTTGACAAGGCGTGGCGGCGCCACGTCGTGAGCGATGACGGCCAGGTCGATGCGTCGGCCTTCGCCTTCTGTGCGCTCGACAAGCTGCGCGTGGCCATCCGGCGCCGCGATGTGTTCGTGAGCCCGAGCTGGCGCTACGCCGACCCGCGCGCCGGCCTGCTGGCGGGCGCGGACTGGGAGGCCGCGCGCCCGATCATCTGTCGATCGCTGGGACTGACTGCGCAGCCCGAGCCGACCTTGACGCTGCTGGCCAAGGAACTCGACGAGACCTACCGCGCGGTGGCCGCTCGACTGCCCGACAACGAGGCGGTTCGATTCGAGATGGTCGCCGGCAAATCGGAGTTGGTCCTCAGTCCGCTGGACAAGCTCGAGGAGCCGCCGTCGCTTGTCGCGCTGCGAAACGATGTCAGGTCGCGCATGCCACGCGTTGATTTGCCGGAAATCCTGTTGGAAGTTGCAGCGCGCACTGGCTGCATGGACGCCTTCACACACCTGACCGAGCGCGCAGCACGCGCCGCCGATCTGACCATCAGCCTGTCTGCGGTGCTGCTCGCCGAAGCCTGCAACACCGGCCCAGAACCGTTCGTGCGGCAGGACACGCCGGCGCTGCGGCGTGACCGGCTGCTGTGGGTGGACCAGAACTACGTGCGCGACGAGACGCTGATAGCCGCCAACGTCACGCTGGTGGCAGCGCAAAGCCGCATCGCGCTCGCGATGATCTGGGGCGGCGGCGACATTGCCTCGGCCGATGGCATGCGCTTCGTGGTGCCGGTGCGCACGATCCATGCGGCGCCGAACCCGAAGTATTTCAACCGCGGGCGCGGCGTCACTTGGTACAACCTGCTGTCCGATCAGGGCACCGGACTCAATGCAATCACCGTGCCTGGCACGCTGCGCGACAGCCTGGTGCTGCTGGCTGTCGTGCTGGAACAGCAGACCGAGCTTCAACCGACGCGCATCATGACCGACACCGGCGCTTACAGCGACGTGGTGTTCGGCTTGTTCCGATTGCTCGGCTATCGCTTCAGTCCACGCCTGGCGGACATCGGCGGCTCGCGCTTCTGGCGCGTCAATGCGCAGGCCGACTATGGCGAACTCGACGCCTTGGCTCGGCAGCGCGTCAACCTCGATCGCATCACGCCACACTGGGATGACGTGCTGCGCCTGATCGGCTCACTCAAGCTCGGGCTCGTGCCCGCGATGGGCATCATGCGCACCCTGCAAGTCGACGAGCGACCGACCCGACTCGCCCAGGCCATCGCCGAGATCGGCCGAATCGATAAGACCATCCACACGCTGAACTTCATCGACGATGAGACACGTCGGCGCAGCACATTGGCACAACTCAATCTCGGTGAAGGCCGACATGCCCTGGCGCGAGACGTGTTCCACGGCAAACGAGGCGAGCTGTACCAGCGCTATCGCGAAGGGCAGGAAGACCAGTTGAGCGCACTCGGCCTGGTGGTCAACATGATCGTGCTCTGGAATACCCTCTACATGGACGCCGTGCTGAATCAGTTGCGCAGTGAGGGCTATCCGGCGCGCGACGAGGATGCGGCCCGGCTGTCGCCGTTCGGCCACGAGCACATCAACATGCTCGGGCGCTACTCGTTCGCTGTGCCCGAGGCCGTTGCGCGTGGTGAGCTTCGGCCTCTGCGGACCGCAAGTGAGCAGTGAACCCACCTACATCTACCCGCCGTACGACAGCGAATTCACCACATCGAACGTCGCCTGTCCGCCGTGCTGACCGCGAGAATGACCGTCGGCCACCGACCCGACAGCCGAAAAGCTGACACTCAAATCCCATGGGACGCGCAGTTCGATTTCTTGCGGCCCGCTGAACATCTGATCTGAGCGAGGCCCCCGGCGGCACAAGACCGCGCGAGCTGCGCGATCAGCACCAATTCCGTGACCTCTAGAGTCAGGACGGACCGTGACTCGCCATCTGCGCCCCGGCCGCAAAGCTCGTCACCACAGCAACACAACAACCTCATTGGTGTTGGCACCGACTTTGCTGACGTGCTCATTGCCAACGTCTTTGGAAAGCAAGCGCAATGGCGTCACGAAGTCGTCCTTCGTGCGAGGCAACGAGTCGATGTGCGCTGTGTGCTCCGCCGTCTCGATGGTTGCCATGCCGAACCATAGCGGCAGCGTGGAGCTGTCGGGCATGGCGATGTTCGTGTGAGCACTCCAAAGGCGAACCACACCGCGCTCTCGCGCATTGAGCTGCTTGGCGAATGTCAGATTCTGAATTCGGCCGTGATCGAACCTCGGAAAAACCGGCAATTGGTCGATCGTCGCAGTCGGCAGCAACGAAAGCAGGAGCGGAGCAGGCCGCAAGCCGGTATCGGCGTGCCAACCTCCAGCAGCAAGGACATCGGCGATGTGCGCCTTCGTGCCGACCCACTGGACCGAGAAAGGTTCTTCGGTGTCGCCGCCGAGCTCCGAGCGTGAACGGGGCTGCTTGCTCCACCCTGCGGCTTTCCACAACGCAAGGGAAGTCGTCGGCGTCGGCGGGTTGAACGCATAGCGCGACACGTCCGCATCATGATGGAGGGCGGCGAAGGTGCCGCCAGCCAAAATTACGGTTACCGCCATCAGCAGAGCCACGGGCAGCGGGCGCAGTCGCTCATCGGAGGAGCGGTTCAGGTAGGCCATGCTCACCACCGCCACCCAAGCGAGTCCCAGACCCAGGCTGGCCACGACATCCGAGAACCAGTGCACGCCCAGGTAGATGCGCGAGCCGGAGATGGCCACAATCACGGCCGCCGCGGATGCGGCAATGACCCGTCGTTCCCATGCGGGTCGGCCCCGCGCCAGCAGGAAAGCCATGAAGCCGTACACGACGACGCTTAACGTCGCATGGCCGCTCGGAAACGAATACTGTTCAGCGCCAGCGTAAAAGTTGTGGGGTCGCTGTCGGGCGATCGATTGTTTGAGGACCCAAACCAATAGTTCGGCAACTGCGGTGGTAGTCAGCCAGTAGCCCAGCGTACGCCAATAGCGAAGTGCGCCAAAAAGCGCGGCGATGACGAGCACCAGCGCGATGGTTCCAACCGGGCCGGCGGCTTCTGTGATCGTCAACATGACGTTGTCGGCCCAGCCCGTTCGCACGCCCTGGAATGCTGCGAAGACGGTCCGATCGAACTGCACCAGCG
>JALYUN010000282.1 GCA_030853725.1 Pseudomonadota bacterium
CCGCAGTCGCAGCTCGAAGCCTGGTGCGCCGACTTCGAGCAGCACGCGCCCGGGGGTGGCGAATCGGTGGCCGCCTTGCTGCGGCGAGCGCGCGACTTCGACCCCGGCCCGGCCCGCATCGTCGTCACCCACGGCGGCTGGTTGTCGGCCATGCATTGGCTGCAACGCGGCACCGGTACAGCCCCCCGCAGCGATCAATGGCCGGCGCCGCCGCGCCATGGCGCGCGCTGCGATCTACGGACAAGAACTTGACGATGACCGAAGTCATCGTCGAAAACCGGCATCTTGCAGCCAGGATGCCGTCGGCAGAAGCGCGGCCTTCCGTCAGGCCGGGCGCCGCCGGTCGACGCCGGGGGACTCGAAGGGGCGGATCGATGTGACGTGCGGGTCCTTGCCGCCAGCGCGGACAGCGCTTGCGATGAACGCGCTCGACGCTGCAACCGTTGTCAACCGCGGCTCGCGCAGCCCTGCGCCGGCTTTCGGCGCGTCGACGGTGTTCAGGCGCTCGGCGACGCTGCGGGCGACATGCGTCATGTCGAGGGCGTCGCTGACGCGAGCGACCTCGCACATCATCACGTAGTCGATGCCGCGCAAGGGCCCGCGTTCCTGCAGGGTGTGCTGGCGATAGGTGTCGGCAGCCGGGTTGCGCATCACCAGCGACGCGTCGTACAGCCAGGCATGTTGTTCGTCGAGCAACCCGAGGCACTGTCCCAGCTTGGAATGGGCCACTTCCAGCGGCTTCATGGCGAACGCCGCCAGCACGCCAGCGATCACTGCACCGGCGCCGCCCACGAAACAGCCGATGGCCATCCCCTGCAACACCGACATCCCGCTGCTGCCGGCGGCACGCAGGCTCGCATCGAACGCCAGCGCGATGGCGCCAGCCAGCAGCAGGGCCGCCGCGAGCGGGAAGGACATGCGCAGCTTGTCCGTGCGCTGACGTTGCGGAGCGCGGACGAACTCGGCAGCCAGTTCGGCCAGCCTGGGCTCGGGCAGCCCCGCCAGTTCGCGCGCAACGCCGAGAGCATGCTGAGATGCCAGCTTGCTTGTCCAGTGGGCGTAGGCCGTTTCGGCAGGCGCCGTGACCGGCAGCGGAAGGTAGGCGTGCGGCGCCCTCACCAGCGTCTCATCGCCTTGTAGAAGAATGTTCAGAAATGACATCGTGGCTCCCTGACTGTTGAATGCACACCGTCCCCGGACGAGGGGTTGGCGCTTGCGCCGAGCTTGCTACGGCTTCGGGCCAGTATCGACACCGTGACTCGGGGGGCGACTGCGCGGCCGTTGAAACGGCGTGCGATCTGCACGCCTGGCGCCTGCCCGTTGCAAGCGATGTGCCGGGGACGCCACGGCTTTGGGGCTCACCACCGCGTACGGCCATCGATCGGTGGGCGCGACGCGCCGGATCAGCCGGCATCCGGCACCAGGGATCGAGGGGATGAAGCGCTGCTCGCGAAAGCCGCTTGGCGCAGCGCTGTCGGCCCGGGTGCCCGGAGGAGGGTCTTTATGGTGCCGAAGGATGTCCTGTCGAGCCGGGCCGTCGCGTGCAATGCTGCACGCGCGGCCCCGGTTCTGCCGCCCGACTGCGGGGTGCACGCCGCCGACTGCGCTGACTAGACTCGGCGCGCAGCCCTGTTCCAGCCGCGATGCTGCCTCAACCCTTTTGCTCGAGTACCTATGAAGAGACGATCGTTCCTTGCCGGTTCCGCCGCCACCAGCGCCGGCTTCGCCTTCAGTCGCAGCGCCTTCGCCGGTTCTGCCTACAAGCCCTCGGCGGTGATCGGCTGGAACCAGGCCGCGACAGCAGCGATCGCCGCTACGGCCAGCGGCCCGACGGTCGGCGCGCGTGCGCTGTCGATGGTTCACGAGGCGATCTACAACGCCTGGGCCTGCTATGAGCCGCGTGCTGCCTACACGTTGGGCGGACTCGTGCGGCGCCCTTCGAAGGAGCAGACGACGAGCCGCAAGACCGTCGCAGTCAGCCATGCCGCCTACGGCGTGCTGATCGACCTGTTTCCAGCGCAGAACCCGATCTTCGGTGTTGCGCTCCAGCAGGCA
>JALYUN010000307.1 GCA_030853725.1 Pseudomonadota bacterium
TCAGCGCACCAGCTCGTACAGCGCCGACCCGTCACCGTTGTCACGCACCAGCCGAATCTGCGGGTAACGCGCCAAGTGCGCGATGCCGCCGGCACCCGACAGGAAGCGCAGTTTGACCCCGGGCACCGGTCCGATCCGCCAGTTGCCGTCGGCCGTGGGGTCGAATTCTTTCTTCTCGGTGAGGTACTGCACCAGCGCCACGCGGTTCTCGTCGGGTGCGTCGACGACGATGCTGCTGCCGTCCAGCCCGGGGAAGTTACCGCCGCCCGACGCGCGGTAGTTGTTGGTGACGACCAGAAACCTGGCTGCCGGGTCGATCGGCTGAGCTTCGTAACGCAGGTCGACGATGCGGTGCGCGTCGGCTGCCACCACCTTGCCGCTGCGGTCGAAGCGCGCCGGCTGCGTGACGTCGATGCGGTAGCTCACGCCTTCGATGCTGTCGAAGTTGAAGCTCTGGAACGCCGGGTTGATCAGGTCCTGCTCGGACGCACCGGCGGGGTCGATGCGGTTGAACTGCCCCGCCGACATCTCCAGCCATTCGCGCACCTGCGCACCGCTGATCTCGACAACCTTGATCGTGTTCGGATAAACATACAGGTCGGCCACGTTGCGCAGCGCCAGCGGGCCTGTAGGAATGTCGGTGTAGTAAGTCCAGCCCTGCCGGCCACCGCTCTTGAACGGCGCCGCGGCCGACAGCAACGGCAATTTCTCGTAGTCCGTGCCCTGCACTGCGCGCCGCGCGTATGCCAGTTGCGCCATCGACACGAGTTGCACTGAAGGGTCGTCGGCCACCTGCGCGAAGTAGCTCTGGATCGGCGTGCGCGTGCGCGCCACGGTAGCGCGCATTTGCGCCAGAGTGCCTTCGTGTTCGCGCGCCACCCGCCGAGCCACTTGCGGGTCGGCTTCGACCAGCGCCTTTTTGGTGACGGGGTCGCGGACCGCCCGAATCTCGGCATGGCTGTTCGTCACCTTCCAATCACCGGATGAGTCGTCCAGCACCAAGTCGATCACGCCCAAGTGGTCACCCCAACGGCCCGGCATCACCGCTGGGATACCGTTGATGGTGCCGCGGGTCAGGTCTAACTTCGGATAGTCGGCGAAGAAGCGGCCAGGGAACTCGCCATGCGAATGGCCGAACAGGATCGCGTCGATACCCGGCACCTCGGCCAGACGCGCCACCGTGTTCTCAGCGAAGCGCAGCGCTTCGCCGCGCTCGAAACCCGAGTGCGGAATCGCGACCACCAGGTCGGCACCTTGCGCCTTCATCAACGGCACGAAATGCTGCGCCGTCTCGACGATGTCGCGCACCTTCACCTTTCCGAGCAGGTTGCTGCGGTCCCACGCCATGATCTGCGGCGGCACGAAGCCGATGACGCCGATCTTCAGCGCGTGTTTGGCGCCGGCTGTGTCGGTGAAGCTGCGATCCAGCAGCACGAAGGGCGTGAACGCATTGCGGTCGTTGGCCGGGGTAGCGTCGCCGTCGTCGATGTAGACGTTCGAGTTGACGATCGGGAAGTGTGCACCGCCCATCGACTGGCGCAGGAATGGCAGCCCGTAATTGAAGTCGTGGTTGCCGAGGTTGCCGGCGTCGACCCCCAGCGCATTCAGTACGCGGTAGGCCGGGTGCACCTCGCCCGGTTGCAGGTGCTCGGTCTTCGCCACGTAGTCGCCGAGCGGGCTGCCTTGCAACAGATCGCCGTTGTCGAAGTACAGGCTGTTGGGACTTTCGGCCCGCGCGGCCTTGATCAATGTCGCGGTCTTCGCCAGGCCGTACTCGTCGGTCGGCTTGTCCTGGTAGTAGTCATAGTTGAGCAGGTTCATGTGCACATCGGTCGTCTCCAAAATGCGCAACTTCAACTCTGCTGCGCATGCCGGCGGCGCCAGCGCGGCCACGCAGAAGCCGAGGAGTGCGGCGGTGACAAGAAATGCGGATGGCATGGCGGTTTCGCTTTGCATCAAGGGTCGGGCGGGTGTGGTCATCTCTGCTGTGAACTTCGAAACACGGCATGGTCCCCGCGTTCGGCGACAACATCGCCGCTGAGCGCGCGGGCATAGAAATCGAACAAGGTCTCGGAGCCGGTTGACGGCGTAGCGTCCGCGCTGTAGCGCCCGGTCTCGGGGTCCAGCACCAGCATCGATTCGGTGGCGTAGTAGCGGCCGATGCGGGCCAACTCGGCTTTCGCTGCCAGCGCAGGCAGCACCCGGCCCGCCGCGCCGAGAACGGCGACGACCGCGTCGAGCAGCGCCACCGGCACTTGCTTGAAGCGCGGTGATCGCCCCAGCAGCGTGAACAGCCAGTCGCCCTGCTCGCGCGGCGTGATGGCCGGCCCTGGGCCGCCGATCGGCAGCACCCGGTTACGGCGTTCCGGTCGGTCCAGGCAGTCGGCCAGAAAATCGCCCAGATCGCTGTCGCTGATCGGCTTGCAAGCCGTTAACCTGCCATCGCCGAATACCAGGAACGGCTTGCCGCGCTTCACTCGATCGATCTGGCCCGACAGTGATTTGAAGAACGCGGTCGCGCGGACGATCGAGTAGTCCAGGCCCGATTCGATGAGCTGTTTTTCGAACGCCAGCTTGGCATGCTGAAACGCCAGCAGCGGCTTCTGCACGCAGATGGCCGACAGCAGCACCACCTGCTTGACACCGGCTTCGCGCGCTGCGGCCAGCACTTGCACCTGCGCCCGATGGTCGACGGCCCAGGCGTCCTGCGGTGTACCGGTGCGGGAAGCCAGGCAGGACACGAGCGCATCGAAGCGTTCGGCGCAAATTCCATCGCGCGCCAGCGATATCGGGTCGCAGACATCGCCGATGCGCAGCTGGGCGCCGGCCAACAATTGCGCGCTGTCAGCCTCACCCAGCGAGCCGCCCACGCCGGCTCGGGGCCGCACGAAGCACACGACTTCGTGGCCGCGTTCGAGCAGCGCTCGCACCGTGGCGCGGCCGATGGTGCCTGTGGCACCGACGACGAAAACCCGCTTGGGTCGCCGTTGCGGTGGGTCGTCAGCTGCGACGGGTTGCATGCTTGGGGTCTTCGGAGGGGCTGTTCAATCGCCGATCTTATGCAGACCGCGGGTGCGGTCGAGGACGAACCGAGGGGCCTGGCCGATAAACTCGGTGTCCCGCCGCAGACGAAGACCCGGAGAGACCCACGATGACCGCCAACCGCCGCTCGAAGCACATCACCGAAGGCGTGGCCCGCGCGCCCAACCGGTCCATGTACTACGCCATGGGCTACACCGACCAGGACTTCGGCAAGCCGATGATCGGCGTGGCCAACGGCCACAGCACCATCACCCCCTGCAATTCGGGCTTGCAGCGCTTGGCCGACGCGGCCGTGGTGGCCCTGCGCGAAGCCGGCGCCAACCCGCAGATGTTCGGCGTGCCGACCATTTCCGACGGCATGGCGATGGGCACCGAAGGCATGAAGTACAGCCTGGTCTCACGCGAGGTGATTGCCGACTGCGTGGAAACCTGCGTCGGCGGCCAGTGGATGGACGGCGTGCTCGTCATCGGCGGCTGCGACAAGAACATGCCTGGCGGCATGATGGGCATGCTGCGCGCCAACGTGCCGGCCATCTACGTCTACGGCGGCACCATCCTGCCGGGCCGCTACAAGGGCGAAGACCTGAATATCGTGAGCGTGTTCGAGGCCGTTGGCCAGTTCAGTGCCGGCAAGATGAGCCAGGAAGACTTCGACCAGATCGAGCGCCGCGCCATTCCTGGCAGCGGTTCCTGCGGCGGCATGTACACCGCCAACACGATGAGCTCGGCCTTCGAAGCGATGGGCATGTCGCTGCCCTTCACTTCGACGATGGCCAATGTGGAGGACCCGATCGTCGCCCACACCACGCGGGCCGCGCAGGTGTTGGTGGAAGCCGTGAAGGCCGACCTGAAGCCGCGCGACATCGTCACCCGCAAGAGCGTCGAGAACGCGGTGGCGGTGATCATGGCCACCGGTGGGTCGACCAATGCGGTGCTGCACTTCCTGGCCATCACCCATGCCGCCGAAGTGCAATGGGCCATCGACGATTTCGAACGCATGCGCAAGAAGGTGCCGGTGCTGTGCGACCTGAAGCCCAGCGGCAAGTACCTGGCTGTCGACCTGCACCGCGCTGGTGGTATTCCGCAAGTGATGAAACAACTGCTGGCGGCCGGGATGCTGCACGGCGACTGCATGACGATTACCGGCCGCACCGTCGCTGAAAACTTGGCTGATGTGAAAGACGTGGCCGCTTCAGCTACAGGTCCGCAGGTCATCCGCCCGATCAGCGACCCGATGTACGCCGAGGGCCACCTGGCGATTCTGAAAGGCAACTTGGCGCCTGAAGGTTGTGTCGCCAAGATCACCGGTCTGAAAAACCCGGTAATGAGCGGTCCGGCCCGCGTCTTCGAAGACGAGCAGAGCGCCCTGGCCGCGATCATGGCCGGCCAAATCAAGGCCGGCGATGTGATGGTGTTGCGCTATCTAGGCCCGAAGGGTGGTCCCGGCATGCCGGAGATGCTGGCCCCCACCGGCGCGCTGATCGGCCAGGGGCTGGGCGAAAGCGTGGGGCTGATCACCGACGGCCGCTTCTCCGGCGGCACCTGGGGCATGGTGGTCGGCCACGTGGCGCCGGAAGCCTATGCCGGCGGACTGATCGGGCTGGTGCACGAGGGCGACCGCATCACCATCGACGCGCCGAAGCTGAGACTGCACCTGGACGTGGCCGACACCGAGATCGAGCGCCGGCGCCAAGCCTGGGTGCAGCCGCAACCGCGCTACACGCGCGGCGTAATGGCCAAGTTCGCGAAGAACGCGGCCAGTGCCAGCAAAGGCGCGGTGCTGGACGGGGATTGATGATGCCGGGCTGGGGTTGGCCGACTAGCGCGGACCCGGCCCGTTCGCCTGCGTCGGGTCGACCCGCTCGCCCAACTTGGAAGCGTCGTGTTGCGCAAGGTCGCCGATGGTTCGGCGCTTCTTCGGATCGATGCCCAGGGCTTCCAACTGCTTCGCGCGCCGGTCGACCTTGCGCTGCTCCATCTTGTCCATCGCCCGGCGCTGGGTCAGACCCAGGCTGTCGGACAGTTGCCACCAGATGGCCGCAGCGGCAAACGGGGCCAGGATGATCCACCATGACCAATTGGCAAAGGGCCCGAACTCGGCCAGCTTTGCAGCGAGCAGCAGCACCCCGATGATTACGAACGCCATGGCAGTTCCCCTTTGCGTCTTGCCTGCGCGCGAATGTAGCTCAGCGTTGCGGCCTGCCAAGCGCAGAAATACAGCCGCAACGCCTTGTACTTCGGGTGGGCGCGGGCCATGGGCCCGCTCGCAAATGACGACTACGCGAGGTCGAGCGTCAGGCCCGAGTAGGCTGGCATCAGTTCTTTCCAGCGCACCCGTGCGTCACACCGTTCACTGCCTGTAAGGTATGCGGCGAGGTCTTCTAGGTGAATCTGGTTCCCAGCACCGTAGGCTGCAAGTTGCCCCCGCGGGACGCCGCGCTCCTCGAAGACCAGAACGGTCTGATCGCCTTTGGCGCTCATGGTGAGTTCCATGACGTGAACGTCCCTGGCACCCGCTTCGGTGGTTGAAACAACCAGATGCCGTGGGGGTTCACAGACATTGATGCGCCCAGTACCTTCCCATTCGCTGGCGAAGAAACGTGCGCGAAAACTGCCTCCCCGTCGCAAGTGGCCCTCGAACTTTCCCAGCCAGCCGGCAAGCCGCTCAGGCTCGATGAGGGCGGACCACACATCGTCGATGCTCGAGTCGAACCGGAGCTCGATGTGCACGATGCCCTTGCCGTCAGCCAGGCGGAGACTGCCCAGAGCATGGGCATTTTCGGATGGCCTGTCGGTCATCGCCAACTCCTTTCGTGCTCGCTTGCCGCCGCTACCCGGCGCCCGAACCCTGGATCAGTTGGGCGTACCCAACTGCTCCAGGATGGCGGGATTCTCCAACGTGCTGGTGTCTTGCGTAATCGTCTCGCCTTTGGCGATGCTGCGCAACAAGCGCCGCATGATCTTGCCGCTGCGGGTCTTCGGCAGGTTGTCGCCGAAACGAATGTCCTTCGGCTTGGCGATCGGACCGATCTCCTTGCCGACCCAGGCGCGCAGTTGCGCGGCGATCTGCTTGGCTTCTTCGCCCGTGGGGCGTGCCCGCTTCAGCACCACGAAGGCGCAGACCGCTTCACCCGTGGTGTCGTCTGGTCGGCCCACCACCGCGGCTTCGGCTACCAATTCGGTGCAGCTCACCAGTGCCGATTCGATCTCCATCGTGCCCATGCGGTGGCCGCTGACATTCAGCACGTCGTCGATGCGGCCGGTGATGGTGAAGTAGCCGGTGTCCTTGTCGCGAATGGCGCCGTCGCCCGCCAGGTAGTAGCCCTTCAACTCCGGCGGAAAGTAGCTCTGCTTGAAACGCTCCGGGTCGCCGTAGATAGTGCGGATCATGCTGGGCCAGGGCTTCTTGATAACGAGCATGCCGCCCTGCCCGTTCGGCACGTCGTTGCCGGCTTCGTCGACGATTGCTACGGCCATGCCCGGCAGCGGCAAGGTGCAAGAACCCGGCACCATCGGCGTCGCGCCCGGCAACGGGTTGATGACGTGACCACCGGTTTCCGTCTGCCAGAAGGTGTCGACCACCGGGCAGCGGCTGCCGCCCACGTGTTGGTAGTACCACTCCCACGCGGCCGGGTTGATCGGCTCGCCGACAGAACCCAGGATGCGCAGGCTGCTCAAGTCGTACCGGTCGGGGTGCACCTCGGCCTTGGCTTCGGCGGCCTTGATCAGCGAGCGGATCGCCGTGGGCGCGGTGTAGAAGACCGTGACCTTGTGCGTCTGGATCATCTGCCAGAAGCGGCCGGCGTCCGGAAAGGTCGGCACGCCTTCGAACACGATCTCGGTCCCGCCTAGCGCCAGCGGGCCGTAGGTGATGTAGCTGTGGCCAGTGACCCAACCGATGTCGGCGGTGCACCAGAACACGTCGTCGGGCTTCAGGTCGAAGGTCCACGCGGTGCTCAATGCGGCATGCAGCAGATAGCCGCCACTGCTGTGCTGGACGCCCTTGGGTTTGCCGGTGCTGCCGCTGGTGTACAGCAGGAACAACGGGTGCTCGGCGCCCACCCATTCGGGCTCGCAGGTTTCGCTCTGCGCTGCCAGTTCGTCGTGCAACCAGTGGTCGCGCTGCTCGTGCCACGCCGCCTTGCCACCGGTGCGCCGGTAGACGATGACGTTCTCGACCTTGTCGCAACCGCCGAGCGCAATCGCGTCGTCGACGATCGACTTCAGCGGCAGATGCTTGCCGCCCCGCACCTGCTCGTCGGCGGTGATCACCAGCACCGCGCCGGTGTCCTCGATACGGTCGCGCAGGCTCTGCGCGCTGAAGCCGCCGAAGACCACCGAATGCGTCGCGCCGATACGGGCGCAAGCCTGCATGGCGGCCACGCCTTCGACGCTCATGCCCAGATAGATGACGACGCGGTCGCCCTTCTTCACACCGCGCGCCTTCAACGCGTTGGCGAAACGGCAGACCTTGTTCAGCAGTGCCTGGTAGCTGACCTTGGTGACGGCGCCGTCGTCGGCCTCGAAGATGAGCGCAGTTTTGTCGCCAAGACCGCGTTCGATGTTGCGGTCCAGACAGTTGTAGCTGACGTTCAACGTGCCGTCGGCGAACCACTTGTAGAACGGCGCGTTGCTGCTGTCCAGCACCTGCTTGAACGGCTTCTTCCAGCTCAAGAACTCCCTGGCCTGGCGGGCCCAAAAACCTTCGTGGTCGCGCTCGGCCTCGTCGACCAGCTTGCGGTAGGCGTCCATCCCCGAAACCGTGGCCGCCTTCACGAGCGCGGGCGGCGGTTGGTGGGTCTTGAGTGTGGTCGGGGCCTGGTCGGCGGGGCTCGTCATGGCGTCGGTCTCCTGTGTGCTTTGGGGTCAATTCCCGTCCGGCGGGTTTGTCTGCGTTGTACCAGCC
>JALYUN010000316.1 GCA_030853725.1 Pseudomonadota bacterium
CTTCAGATGAACCTTCTTGGTGGTGACGAGCGGGAAGCCGGACGCCAGGTCGAAGCGCATCTGGTAACCGAAGACGCTCTTCGTGCCAGTGCCGGTGCGGTCGCCCTTGGCCACGCCATGCGTCGCCACATGGCGCATCAGATCTTCGAAGGCGGTGAAGGTGTGGGGCACTGAGATGGCTGCAACGTGGTGCACGACAGCTCGACCCGATCAAGCCGCAGTCACGGAACCGGCTTTGCCGGGCCGTAGGCGAACATCCCCCTCGGGAGGCAGAGAGCGCAAGCGAGCTTGGGGGTCGTCTTCCAGTGGCTGGAGGTCGAACTGCATTGCCGCCAGCCGCGCATACAAGCCGCCGCGCGCTACCAATTCGGCATGGGTGCCGCTGTCGACGATCTCGCCGCCGTCCAGCACCACGATCCGGTCGGCGCGCAGGACCGTTGCAAGCCGGTGTGCGATGACGATCGTGCTGCGGTCCTTCATGGCAGCTTCCAGCGCCAGTTGCACCACGCGTTCGCTCTCGGCGTCGAGTGCGCTGGTGGCTTCGTCCAGCAGCAACAACGGCGGGTTTTTCAGCATGGCGCGCGCAATGCTGACCCGCTGGCGCTGCCCGCCCGAGAGCCGCACGCCGCGTTCGCCCAGATAGGTGTCGTAGCCCTCGGGCAGCGCCAGGATGAAGTCGTGTGCGAACGCGGCTTTCGCGGCGGCCTTGACCTCGTCGTCGCTGGCATCGGGCCGGCCGTAGCGGATGTTCTCCAGCGCGCTGGTCGAGAACACGGTGCTGTCTTGCGGCACGATGCCGATGCGCTGGCGTAGCGTGGCCAGCGACAGTTCGGTGATCGGCACGCCGTCGATCGTGATGCGACCTTGCTGCATGTCGTAGAAGCGCAGCAGCAACTGCAGCACGGTGCTCTTCCCGGCGCCGCTCGGGCCCACCAGCGCCACCGTTTCACCGGGCTTTACCGTCATTGAGAAATCCACCAGCGACGCTTGCAGCGGGCGGGAAGGGTAGTTGAAATGCACATGCTCGATCGTCACCGCCGACCCACCGCCGGCGACCGCCAGGCCGCGTGGCGCTGCCGGGTCCTGCACCGGCGACTGCGCTGCCAGCAACTCCATCAACCGTTCGGTTGCGCCGGCCGCACGCAGCAGGTCGCCGTAGACCTCGGACAGTACCGCAACCGAACCGACGAAGATGATCGCGAACACCACCGTTTGCCCCAGGTGCCCGGCGCTGATCTGCCCGGCGATCACCGCTTGCGTGCCCTGGTACAGCCCCCACAACAACGCGCCGAAGGTGGCGGTGATCATGAAGGCCACCAGCAGCGCCCGCACCCAGGTGCGTTTGCGCGCAACCTCGAAGGCAGCTTCGGTGCTGGCGTCGAAACGCGCGGCTTCGCGTTCTTCCTGCACGTAGCTTTGCACCACCGGAATACCCGTGAGCACTTCGGCAGCGATGGCGCTGCTGTCGGCGATGCGGTCCTGACTGGCGCGGCTGAGCTTGCGCACGCGGCGACCGAAGTAGACGCTCGGCAGCACCACCAGCACCAGTACGCCCAGCACCTGCGCCATCACCCACGGGTTCGTCACCACCAGCGCAATCAGCGCGCCCGTGCCCATCACCAGGTTGCGCAGACCCATGCTGAGCGACGAGCCGACAACGGTCTGAACCAGCGTGGTGTCGGTCGTCAGCCGCGACAAGACTTCGCCGGTCTTCGTGACCTCGAAAAATTCCGGGCTTTGCCGCAGCACATGGCGGTAGACCGCATTGCGCAGGTCGGCGGTGATGCGCTCGCCGAGCCAGCTCACGGTGTAGAAGCGCGCCGCCGAGAACACCCCGAGCGCCGCCGCCACGCCGAACAGTTCCAGGAAGTGCGACTGCAGCCCCATCGCCTGTGCGCCGGGGTCTTTCGAAACCAGCCCCTGGTCGACCAGAATCCGCAGCGCCACCGGAAACGCCAGCGTGCTGAGCGCAGCCATCACCAGAAACACGCCCGCCAGGATCACCCGGCCCCGATAGGGGCGGATGAAGGGCAGCAGGCCGGAGAGCGAGCGGGGGGATTGCGCGGCCGCCCGGAGCCTGGAGGCTTCTTTAGGATTCAGCGGGGTGGTGGTAACCGTTTGGGGAACGTCTTGGGCCATGGTGCGCAGTTTATGCGGGGGCATGGTTCGGTCTGGTGCGCGGTCTGGCGGGCGGTATGGCGTGGGCCGGCCAGGGGCGCCCCGGATCTGCGCTCCCGGACGTCGACGCCGCTTGCTGGCGCCCGTGTGTCAGGCGTCGCAACCGGCGGCCCGCTTCCCGCATCCAATAGGCCCACCCCCGTGACTGAATGGCGTTCACGAATGGTGCGGTTGTGGTCGAATAAGGGATCACCGAAGATCTGCGATGAACTCCGACTTTCCGCCATCCGCACAAGCCAGGGTTGCTGCCGAGCCCGCTGCTGCCGAGCACCGTCCCACCGAAGCCTCGGGCGGCGCTGCCGACCCGGTCCGTGCTGCCGCACTCCGCCAGGCGGGCACGCTGGTCTTGGCGCTGCTGGCGGCTGCCGGCGTTGCTGCAGGCCTCGTGAGCTGGCTGGCGCCCGCGCCTGACGTTGCCGCACTCTGGGCGGCGGTGGCCGCAGCGGTGGGTGCGCTGCTCGGGTGTGGGGTAGGTGTTTGGGGGCTGCAGCGCCATGTCAACCGCGCCCGGGTTGCCGACGGCGCCAAAACTTTGCAAGGCAGCGCGGTAGAACGCCCGACGGCCGGCATTTCCCGGCCGATGTTCATGGAACTGTCGGCCCGCGAATGGTCGCGGGCGCGGCGCTACGGCAGCGGCGCCGCGCTGCTGCTGATCGAGGTCGACCGCCATGAGTCGCTGCGCCAGACGCACGGTAGCAGCGCCGTCGACGCGGTCATGACCGAAATGCTGCGGCTGACCGCACCGACCTTGCGCGGCGCTGATGTGCTGACACGTTTCGGCCCGGTGCAGATGGCGATCTTCCTGGCGCATGCCGACCCTACCGGTACGCTCGATGTGGCCGAACGGGTGCGGGAACGCACCGAACGTCTCGAAGTGCTGTTCCAGACGCACGGCCTGTCGGCCAAGGCGCTGACCGAAGCGCCGACCTTGCCGTTGCCGCTTTCGCTGACCGTGAGTGTCGGCGTGGCCCACCTGCGGCCAGCACACCTGCAATTGCAAGCGCTGATCGACGACGCCGACGACGCGCTGGCGATGGCGCGGCTGGCAGGCGGCAACTGTGTGCGCGCGGCCCCGGTCGGCGCCGAACCGCGCTCTACGCCGGACGCTTGGCACGGTGACCGGCGCACGCAGCCGAAGTAGCGGCTGCATCGGGTTGACGGCCGAAGTAGTCGGCTGCATCGGGTTGTCAGCCGAACTGGTTCAGCGCACCTTCAAAGCTTCAAGCTGCCTGCGTAGCCCGTCATCTCCAGGTAGCCGAGACCCACGCGCTGCCCGCCGCTGTCCAGCAGTTCGGACAAGCCCTCCCAGTAGATCGTTCCGGTGCTGGCGCGGCTGTCGAGTTCTTGTGCGTCGGTCAACGCACGCAGCGCGAAACCGCCGGCCGGGGTCACTACCTGCCACTCGACCGGATAGCTCGCATTGCTGGCAGGGCTGGTCCAGCGCCGGCCAGCGCGCATCTGCACTTCGGATGGCGCAAAACTGTGCGACGCGGACCCTTGCCCCCGGAAGCTGCCGCCGCCCCACAGTGCGCTGCCATCACGCCGCCGCAACACGAAGACCGTCAGAGCGCTGCCGTCGAACAGGTTGATGCCGATCCAGTCCCAGCCGACGGCCTGCGGGTGCAGGAGGTGTTCGCTCCATTCGTGATCGAGCCAGGCCCGGCCGGCCGCGCGGGTAGTGGTGCCCGACGCACGGTCGCCGACCCGAATGCTGCCGTCGACCCTGAGCTGCGGCTGGCTGTAGTACAGACTGGCCTGCGACGGGTCGGGCCCTTTGCGTGAATAGCCTGCGTTGCCTTGCAGCAGTGGTGGCTGGCTTTCAGCGAGTCGCAACTGCAACGCGAAGTCGCGCGCCGGCGCCTGCACGGTCCAGGCGCGCTGGTCATGCTGCAGCGTCCAGTCGTCGATGCGCACCGCGCCGTCGCTGATCTGGGCCCGCGCCAGTGCCGCCTGCGGGTCGCCGTTCCAGCGCGCCGTGCGCTGGTCGTGGAGGTGCCGCTGCGCCACGATCTCGGTCAATGCGGCATGGGCGAACAGCAACTGCCGCGCCGCGAAGCGGCTGGGGTTGCCGCCTGCCAGCCCGGTGCGGCTGCGGAAGAAGGTGATCTGAAAACCGTGCGTCGGCGCCACTTCAGTGCCGAGCCAGCCGGTGGCGTACCACCACTCGGTGCGCGCACCGGGGTGGGCACCGTGGTCGCGCGGAAACCGCAGCGCGCGACCGGGTTGCACGACATCGTCATCCGTGGATGCGTTCTCGGGAGCGTTCGCCGGAGCGTCCGCTAGCGCTAGCGCTAGCGCGGCGCGCGGCGCGAAGCCGGCGCCGGCCAGTTGCAGCAAGCACATGCGTCGCGCCGGAGTCACCAGTCCTCCTTGACCGACAGCACCGCGAGCCGCCCCGCGGCACGCCGCGCGCTGAAGGCAGCCGTGGCGGTGCCGGCCACCAGCACTGCCGCTGCCAGCAGCGCCAGACGCGGCCACGGCAGCACCAGCCCCATCGTCCAGTGAAAACTCTGCGGGTTAACGACATACACCAGCACCATGCTCACCGCCAGGCCCAGCAACAGGCCGATGAGCGTGCCCGCCGCGACCCAGGCCCCGCCCTCGCCGGCCACCACCGCCACGATCTGCCAGCGGGTCAGGCCCAGGTGCGACAGCAGTCCGAATTCCTTGCGCCGCGCCAACACCTGGGCCGACAGGCTGGCGGCGATGCCGATCAGCCCGATTGCGATCGCCACCGCTTGCAGGTAGTAAGTGACGGCGAAGCTGCGGTCGAAGATGCGCAGCGACAGGGTGCGCAACTCGGCGGTGGAGGCGAATTCGAGCATCGACGGGTCGGGCAGCAACGCCCGCAGCGCCCGCTGCACGGCCGCGGTGTCGGCGCCCGGCGCGAGCCACAGGGCCAGGTCGTTGATGCGGTCGTCGCCGCTCAGGCGCCGGTAGTCGGCAGCCGCTATAGCCACAGCGCCGAACTGACGCGCATAGTCGCGCCAGACACCGCGTACGCGGGCCTTCACCGTTTGGTCACCCAGCGGCAAGCTCAGCAGCGTGCCGGGCTTGGCGTCGTACAGCGACACCATCGCCTCGGTCACGAACACGCCGACCTCACCGCGCTGCACCACGCCTTCGGGCAGCGGTGTTTCCAGCAACGGCAGATCAGCGGCGGGATCGGCCAGCGGGCGCGCGATCAGCGTCACCGCCGGCCGGTCACCCGCCAACTGCAATGCCCGCAGC
>JALYUN010000327.1 GCA_030853725.1 Pseudomonadota bacterium
CCGTACAGCACCAGCAGCAGAAAGATGAAGACATCGCCGGCAGCGATCGAAGACTTGGTGGTCGGGATCCTCAGCGGGAACAGGCCCACCACCGCGGCAATCGCCGATGCGCCGAGGATCTGCCAGACCGCATGGGGCGGTTGCGTGGTCAGCTCGGCCACCGACCAGCCGAAAGCCAAGGCACCGGCGAGGGCCACCAACCACCAGTAGACGGCCGCCGCGCGGTTGTAGTCGTACAGCAGGCCCCTGCGCGCGCCGGTTGCGGGCGCGTCGGGAGCCTGTGTTGCGATAGCGGGGCTGTGCCGGATCATGTGGGAATGCGGGTACGAGGCCGCCACCGATCACTCGACAGCGGGGCTTCAACCGGTTTTCGGCAGCCCACCGCGGTCCTTGAGCCACTGCACAGCGCGTACGGGCTGCTGTGGGCTCGAGCCGTCAAGGCATCACGGTTCGCCCACCAGCGGACCGTCGTCCGGGTTGTCCTGCATCGGCTGGCCGATTTTGCTGATGACGACGCCTTCGCTGATCGCAACCCCTTCGCTGATGGCCACACCTTCACTGATGGCAACCCCTTCGCTGATGGCGACACCCTCACTGATGGCCACGCCTTCAGAGATCACCACCCCTTCGCTGATGGCCACGCCTTCAGAGATCACGACCCCGCTGCCGCTGGCGAGCCAGCCCGACACGGTGGCGATCGGCATGAACAACCCCGTCTTGCCGAGCAACGACGAGCTGCCCATCAGCTGGTCCACCGACACCACCCCCGGCGTCAACAGCCACTGGCTCGGCGCCGATGCTTCGACCAGGCTGCGCGGGTAGGTGTTGGCTGCAATGCCGCTGCCGGCCGGCCAGTAGCTGACCGTCGTGCGCTTGACCTGGTCACGCGCCCAGTTCAGACGCGGGTCGTAGATCGGTTGGTATTGCGTGAACAAGGCCGGGCCGCTCAGCACATGGTTGCCGCCGGCCACGACGATGCGGCTCCAGTTGAAGGTCTGGCCGTTGACGGTGGTGTTGGCCACCGGCAGCGCCTTGCCGAGCGGCACCAGGTTGGCACCCGGGGCCAGCGTGCCGGCTTCGATGGCCGACTTGATGTCGGTGCGCAGCGCGCGCGCCAGGCGAACGGCACCTTCGATGTTCAGCAACCCGGCGCCCTGTTGCAGCAAGTTGGCACCGGGGATCGGCTGCGCCGTGTACTGCAGGATGGCCTTGATCAGCGGCGGCGTCAGACCCGGGTTGGCCTGCAACATCAGCGCTGCGGCACCGGCCACCACCGGCGCGGCCACCGAAGTGCCTGAAAGGCGCATCACCGACTGGTCGGTTCCCAGGCCAGCGCCCAGAAGCTGCGCCGTCAGTTGCGGATTGCGCCGCGGCAGATCGGAGCGGATGCCGAACAACGGGGCGAGCGACATGGCGCTGACCAGCTTGTTGCCTGGCGCCACGAGGTCGGGCTTGATCAGGTTGTCGGGCCGGCTCACACCGTCGGGGCCCACCAGCGCGCCGCGAGTGGGTCCGCGCGAACTGAAGAAGTTGACGGTGTCGTCGCCGCGCAGGGCGCTGTCGTGCGTGTTGGCCGCGCCCACCGTGATCACCGAAGGATCATGGCCCGGTGAGCTGATGGTGCCGAAGCGTTCCTGGCCGTTCGCGTCGAGCCCGAAGTTGCCGGCGGCCACCACCACGGTGATGCCCGCGGCCGTGGCGCTGCGCACCGCGCGCGCCAAGGGGTCGGTCTGCCAGCTTTCGGTGGAGTCGGCGGCCAGGCTCAGGTTCATGACGCGAATGTTCAGCGCGCGGGCGTTGTAGATCACCCAGTCGATGCCGGCCAGCACGTCGGACAGCTGGCCCAGACCTTTGTCGTCGAGCACTTTCACGTCGTAGAGCGTCGCCCCGGGTGCGATGCCGGTAGTGTCGACCGCTTGCCGCAGGTCGCGCCCGGCCAGCACGCCGGCCACATGGGTGCCGTGGCCGTAGGCGTCGGACCAGCGGGCGCTGGAATTGTCGACGCGGCCCAGGTAGGCAGCCAACGCCGCACTGCCCGGCGCCAGTGACTGGGAACGGTCGGTACCGGCGGTCCAGTCCCGCGGGCCTGCCGGCGTGCTGTCGCCGTCTTTCAGGAAGTTCAGGCTGCGTTGCACCCGCGTGCTGCCATTGGCATCGTCGAACAACTGGTGCCGTTGCAGCACACCCGAATCGAGCACCGCCACGCCGACCCCGCTGCCGTCCAGTCCTTGATAGCCCAGGCTGGTGGACTGGTTGCGGCTGCGCACGGCCGAGGCGCCGGTGGACTGCTCCAACAGACTGGTCGTGAGCGTGGTCGCGGTGCGCGCGGTCAAGCGGTCGGGCGAAACGCTTTGTACGTCGGCCCGTGCGGCCACCGCCGCCATCGTCGAAGCCGGCAGCAACACCGACAGCGCCGCCACCGAGGTATAGCGGAAGTAGACCGTGCCGCCGGCAGCAATGACGCTGGCGCGCAGGCTCTTCAGTTCAGGATCGGCCGAAGGCGTGCCGACGATGATGGCCTTGACATAGCGCACGCCACCCAAATCCTTGGCCCAGTTCAAACGCGGAGTGCTGGAGGCCATCAATGCCGCCTGCAGATCACGAGCGATCTTCGGGTTGCCAGCCGTATCGCGCACATCGGCGACCGAAGCGTTCGACGCGGAGCCGGTTGATCTGAGGAACAGTGTCCTTGCGTGCGCAGTGCTGCTGGCCACCAGGCTGATGGCCAGCAACGCAACGCCGCTGGCGCCGCAGAGTTGGCGCAGCGCGCGGCGCATGGCGGTGATCGAGTGGCTGGTTTTCATCGTGGAGATCCGTGGGTTTCGGTAGCGAGTGCCAAAGTGCCGTGCGCGCTGTTCACGGTTCCCCCAGCCGACTTCTTAGGCTCGGGACGATCGGGATTTTCATGACGGTGATCGCGCATCTTTCGACTGACAGGCCAGGGCCGCGGAGATCGATTGCGTGATAGATCCAGCTGGGTCACCCCCTGAATGCGTGGCCCTGACTTTAGGGGTTCGCATTGCACGGAACACATCGCGCGACAGCCACCGTGCGACGAATTCCCGGTGTGACGCGGTTCATTTCAGGCGCCGACCGAGTTGGCTGCATGGCGCACGAAAGTGTCCGCTTCACCTTGGTTGTCGGCACGCCGGCCACAGACTTGAGGCTGCAGCCAAAGCGCCCGCCTTGCGGGCAGACCCCCGGAACCAGGGGTACGGG
>JALYUN010000346.1 GCA_030853725.1 Pseudomonadota bacterium
GCCACGCCCCGGTCGGCAGGCTGTTGCCGGCACGGCCGAGCGCAATGCGCGCGGCAGTGTGGCGGCGCAGGTCGGACCAGGGGTCGGGGGCGGTCACGGCATCAGGCTCGCGACAGGTCCAGCCGCAGCGCCTGCCCGGTTGGCGCCGGCAGCAAGCGCCCGTCTTCACCACTGATACCCAGCCGCTGCAACCACGCTTCGAATTCCGGCGCGCGCTTCAGCCCCAGCAATTCGCGCAACACCGCTGCGTCGTGGAACGAGGTGCTCTGGTAGTTCAACATGATGTCGTCCGCCCCCGGCACGCCCATGATGAAGGTGACGCCACTGGCGCCCAGCAACGTCATCAGCGTGTCGATGTCGTCGCTGTCGGCATCGGCATGGTTGGTGTGGCAGATGTCCACCCCCAACGGCAAGCCGAGCAGCTTGCCGCAGCAATGGTCTTCCAGGCCTGCGCGGATGATCTGCTTGCCGTCGGCCAGGTATTCGGGGCCGATGAAGCCGACCACGCTGTTGGTCAGCAGCGGCGAAAAGGCGCGTGCCACGCCGTAAGCCCGTGTTTCCATCGTTTGCTGGTCGACGCCGTGGTGTGCGCCGGCCGAGAGTGCCGAGCCCTGCCCGGTTTCGAAGTACATCGCGTGCTGACCGACAGTACCGCGCGCCAGCGCCGCCGCCGCTTGCTGCGCCTGGCGCAGCAGCGCCAAGTCGATACCGAAGCCCTTGTTGGCGGCTTCGCTACCGGCAACCGACTGGAACACCAGGTCCACCGGTACCCCGTCGTCCAGCAACCGCAGCGTGTTCGTCACATGGGTCAACACGCAAGCCTGGGTGGGAATGGCGTGGCGCTGGATCAACTCGTCCAGGCGCTGCAGCAGCGTGCCGATCACGGCCAGGCTGTCGCTGGCCGGGTTGATGCCGATCATGGCGTCACCGCAGCCATACATCAGCCCGTCGAGCATCGAAGCGGCGATACCGCGCAGGTCGTCGGTGGGATGGTTCGGTTGCAGCCGCACGGCCAGCCGGCCGGGCAAACCGAGCGTGTTGCGGAACGCGGTCGTCACGTGGCACTTCTTCGCCACCACCATCAAGTCCTGGTTGCGCATCAGCTTGCTGACGGCTGCCGTCATTTCGGGCGTCAGGCCCGGTGCCAGCGCAGCCAGCACGGCTGGCGTCGCGGCATCGGACAACAGCCAGTCGCGGAAGGCACCGACGGTCAGATGCGCCACCGGTGCGAAGGCGGTGGCGTCGTGCGTATCGACGATCAGGCGCGTCACCTCGTCGGCTTCATACGGCACCAATGCTTCGGTCAGGAAGGCGGCCAGCGGCAGATCGGCCAGCGCGAAGCGCGCCGCCACGCGTTCGACCGCCGAGCCGGCAGCGATGCCGGCCAGACTGTCGCCCGAGCGCGCCGGACTCGCGCGCGCCAGCAGCGTTTTCAAGTCCGCAAAATGCCAGCGCATGCCGGCCAGGGTGTGGGTCCACGCCATGGCGGCAGCTTAATCGGCTCGCTCGGCTTCGCGCCGGGCGTAAGCTCGCGGCCACTCCAACCGACGACTTAGTGCCCCCAGGCAGCGTGGCTGCCGCCCCCCGAGGGGGTCGAGAAACTCGGGGACGGCCCTTCGCCTTCTGAAGCCTATGAGCGATTCGAAATCATCCTCCGTCTCTCCCTGGCAGTGGGCCCTTGGCGTCGTCGTGCTGGCGGCACTGGTGGCCGGCTGGCTCCTGCTGCCGATCAAGGAATGGTCCGACGCCTTTCAAGCGTGGATCAAACACCTGGGGCCGTGGGGCTGGGTCATCTTCGCAGGGGTCTACATCGTCGGCACCGTGCTGCTGTTGCCCGTGTCGGTGTTGACGATCGTGGCCGGCTTGGCGTTCGGTCTCGCGATCGGCTTCCCGCTGGTGGTGGTGTCGGCCACCATCGGTGCCACGCTTGCCTTTCTGGTGGCGCGCTACCTGGCGCACGACAAGGTCGATTCGCTGATGCAGAAGCGGCCGAAGTTCAAAGCCATCCAGTCGGCGGTCAGCGAAGGCGGCTGGAAAGTGGTGGGGCTGCTGCGGCTGTCGCCCGTGCTTCCTTTCAACCTCCAGAACTACTTCTATGGCATCACCGACCTGAAGCTGGTGGAGTACGTGCTGGCCACCTTCTTCGGCATCATGCCCGGCACGCTGCTGTATGTGTACCTGGGCGCCGCCGGCAAAGCGGCTTCGGGTGATGGCGGCGGCGCGCTGAAGTGGACCTTTTTCGGCATCGGGCTGGTGGCTACCGTGGTAGTGGCGGTGTTTGTCACGAAGAAGGCCAAAGCCAAGCTGAAGGAACACGGAGTCGGTCAGGAAGGCAGCAAGAGCGGCAAAGGCTCGTCAGGCGCCGGCGCCACGCCGCAGAAAGCCTGAGCCATGGGCTCGCCAGGCAGCCCGCTGAAAGTCGACCTGTGCGTGATCGGGGCCGGCTCGGCCGGGCTGTCGGCCACATCGTTTGCGGCGCAATGGGGCGCGAAGGTGGTGCTGGTGGAACGCGCCAAGATGGGCGGCGAATGCCTGAACATGGGCTGCGTGCCTTCGAAGGCACTGCTGGCCGCGGCCAAGGTGGCGCAGGCCATGCGCAGTGCCGCTACTTTCGGCATCACCGCAGTCGAGCCCCGAGTCGACTTCGCAGCCGTGCAGGCCTATGTGCAGTCGGTGATCGCGACCATTGCGCCGCACGATTCGGTCGAGCGTTTCGAGGGCTTGGGCGCCACGGTGATTCGCGGTGAAGCCCGCTTCACCGGTCCGCGCGAACTGGCGGTGGCCACCGACGACGGCGAACGCCGGATCAGCGCCCGGCGCGTCATCATCGCCACCGGTTCGAGCCCGGCCGTGCCGCCGGTAGACGGTCTGGCCAACGTGCCGTTCTTCACCAACGAGAACCTGTTCGACAACACCACCTTGCCCGAACACCTGCTGATCCTGGGCGGGGGCCCGATCGGCATCGAGATGGCACAGGCGCACCGCCGGCTCGGCTCCCAAGTGACGGTGATCGAGAGCAGCGCCTGCCTTTCGAAAGACGACACGGCCCACGCCAGCTTGCTGCTGCAACGGCTGGCTGCCGAGGGCATCCCGGTGCGGCAGCACACCGAGGTGTTGTCGGTGCGCCAAGACGCTGGCGTCATCGTCTTGAAGCTGAAGGAAGGCGGCCAGCAGAGCGAACTGCGCGGCTCACACCTGTTGGTAGCGGCCGGCCGCAGCCCGCGCACGCACGCGCTGGCGCTGGACCGCGCCGGCGTGCAGGTCGAGAAAGCCGGGATCGTGGTCGACGCCAAACTGCGCACCAACGTGCGCGGCGTCTATGCCATCGGCGACGTGGTCGCCAAGGCGCCGCACTTCACCCACATCGCGAGCTACCACGCCGGCATTGCGGTGCAGAACGCGCTGCTGCTGCCCTACGCGAAAACCGATTACGCGTCACTGCCGTGGGTGACCTATTGCGACCCGGAACTGGCGCACGTGGGCCTGAGCGAAGCCGATGCGCGGCAGCAGCACGGCGACGACGTCAAGCTGCTGCAGTTCGATCTGGAAGGCAACGACCGCGCACAGACCGAAGCCGCCACCTTGGGTGGGGTGAAGGTCTGGGCCCGCGAAAACGGCACGGTGCTGGGGGTTTCGATCCTGGGTGCGCACGCTGGCGAAATGGCCCACTTGTGGGGCCTGGCTATCAGCTCGGGGCTGAAGCTGAAGGCGATCGCGAGCATGATCGCGCCCTACCCCACCTTCGGCGAAGCCGGCAAAGCCGCTGCGGGTGAGCTCTACAAACCCAGGCTGTTCGGCCCGCTCGCCAAGCGCGTGGTGCGGCTGATGTCCCATCTGCCCTGAACCGCACCCGAAAGATCGAAACATGAACGACACCCATCGCCCGCTCGCAGGCCAGACCGCGCTGGTCACCGGCGCCAGTTCGGGCATCGGCACCGCCGTGGCCTGCGCACTGGCCGCAGCCGGTGCCAACGTCACCGTCAACCACCACCACTGCCCCGACGACGCTGCCAAGGTGGTGCAGACCATCGAGCAAGCCGGCGGCCAGGCCTTGGCCGCTGACGGTGATGTGTCGAAAGAAGCCGACGTGATCGGACTCTTCGACGCCACCGTCGAGCGCTTCGGCCGGGTCGACATCGTGGTGTCGAACGCCGGCATTCAGCAAGACGCCTCGGTCACCAACATGACCGTGGAGCAGTGGCAGGCAGTGATCGGTGTCAACCTGACAGGGCAGTTCCTGTGCGTACGCGAAGGCGTGCGGCGCTTTCTGGCACAGGGGCTGGCGCCGACCTCGAAAGCGCGCGGCAAAGTGATCTGCATGAGC
Source organism: Pseudomonadota bacterium (assembly GCA_030853725.1). GTDB lineage: Bacteria > Pseudomonadota > Gammaproteobacteria > Burkholderiales > Burkholderiaceae_C > Rubrivivax. The sequence goes on from JALYUN010000346.1 coordinate 4,325, forward strand.
TCGGTGCACCAGATCATTCCCTGGGCCGGCCACGTCAACTACGCGTCGTCCAAGGGCGGCATCCAGATGATGATGAAGAGCGTGGCGCAAGAGGTGGCGGAGCACGGCATCCGCGTCAACGCCGTTGCCCCCGGGGCCATCAAGACGCACATCAACGAAAGCGCGTGGTCCACACCGGAACAGCTGCAGAAGCTGCTCAAGCTGATTCCCTACGGCCGCATCGGCGCGCCGGAAGACATCGGCAAAGCTGCCGTCTGGCTGGCTTCGGACGAGTCGGACTATGTGACCGGCACGACGCTGTTCGTCGATGGCGGCATGAGTCTCTACCCCGGCTTCAAGGACAACGGATAGCCAGACTGCGGGTCGCCGCGGCGGCCCTGAAAGTGCACCTTTGGAGTTGCTGCTCTCCCTGATCGCGCACTACGGCCTGTGGCTGGTGTTCGCCAACGTGTTGCTGTTGCAGCTGGGCCTGCCGTTGCCGGCGTGGCCGACGCTGATGGTGGTGGGCGCGTCTTCCCACGCCAACGCCAACGCCACGTCCACTGCGGCGGTGGTCGGCGTGGCGGTGTTGGCCTGCCTGATCGCCGACGCGGCTTGGTACGCCGCCGGCGCCCGTTACGGTCGCAAGGTGCTGCGGCTGATGTGCCGGCTGTCGCTCTCGCCGGACACTTGCGTGCGCCAGACCGAAACCCTGTACGAACGCTGGGGCGCGCCGTCGCTGATGGTGGCCAAGTTCATCCCCGGCTTCGGCGCGGTGGCCACCAGCATGGCCGGCTTCGCGCGAACACGGTGGGCCACGTTTCTATGCTTCGATGCCGTCGGCGCGTTGCTCTGGAGTGGTGTGGCGGTGGCGTTGGGCTGGCTGTTCCGCGACGCGCTGGCCGAAGTCGTGGTGGTCTTGGAAGCCGCCGGCCGCTGGGGGCTGATCGGCATCGGGAGCGTGCTGCTGCTGTACATCGCCGTCAAGGCGCTGCAGCGCCAGCGGCTGATCCGCAGCTTGCGCATGTCGCGCGTCAGTGTCGACGAGCTGGCCACCTTGTTGGCAGGCGAGCGGCTGCCGCTGGTGGTCGACGTGCGATCGGCCTCGAGCCGCAGCGAAGGCCGCATTCCCGGTGCGATCTGGATCGACAACCAGGCCTTCGAAGCCAGCCTGCTGGCCAACGGGATCGCCGCTGGCGACGCCCGGCTGGCCGACGACGTGATCGTCTACTGCGCCTGCCCGAACGAGGCCAGTGCGGCGATGGTGGCGCAGAAGCTGATGCGTGCCGGCTTCAAGCGCGTGCGCCCGCTCGGCGGCGGCATCGAAGCCTGGATCGAGCGCGGCCACGCGGTGCTACGCGACGACGAAGCGGAGCCGGCCACCACGAGTCCCCGCGGGGGCGCGGCAGCGGTGTAGGCCCTGAGGGACCCGGCCGCAGC
>JALYUN010000190.1 GCA_030853725.1 Pseudomonadota bacterium
GCCAACGCGCGCGCCGAGCTTGGCCGGGTCGTCGTCCAGCACGGCCAGCACCACCCAGCCCTGCTGGTACAGCCCTGCCATCAGGAGCCGCGCCGCCGCGCCGGCGCCCAGCACGATCGCGCGCCGCACGACGCCCTGGCTGCCGGAGATGCGGGCCCGCGCGTGTTCGTAGGTCATGCGGTAGACGATGCGGGCGATCGCCAACCCCATCAGCGTAACCACCGGATGCAGCGCCAGCACCGCACGCGGCACCTGCACCAGACCGAGTCCCATCACGGCGAGTGCCGAGAACGTACCGGCCAGCAGGCAGCACAGCATCAGACGCTGGATTTCGCCGAAGCCCGAAAAGCGCCACATGCTCTGCGGCACGCGCAGCAACAGACTGGTCGCGGTGTAAACCAGCACCACGCCGAGCAGCACGGCGTTGTCGTAGCTGGGCCGGGTGGTGAGCCAGCGCTCGAAGCCGAGCCGGAACAGGTAGGTGATCTGCCAGCACACCGCCACCACGCCCGCGTCAACCGTCAGCGTCAGCACCTGGCGGTGCGGTCGCAGGCGCGCCAGCAGGCCGTCGACCTTGCGCCAGAAAGCAGCGCAGCCTGGTGGATTTGCAGCGGTCATGCGGGACGAGACGCGCTGCCGGCCAACACCCGCAGCGTGCGCCACAGCACCCCCAAGTCGCTGGCAAGCGTGGCGTGTTCGGCGTAGTCGGCCGCCCGCTGCAACTTCGCCGGAAGGATCACGTCGATGTACTCCCGCTCCGGGTCGGCGGCGCGCGCCAGCAGCGCGGCTTCGTCGACAAAGGCCAGCGACGAAGGGTCGGTGATGCCGGGCCGCACCGATAGCGCGCGCTCGCGCAACAGCGGCGGGTAGTGCGCCACGTAACGGGGCACCTCGGGCCGTGGTCCGACGAAGCTCATGGCGCCGCGCAACACGTCCAGCAGTTGCGGCAGTTCGTCCAGGCGCGTGCGCCGTAGCCAGCGGCCCGCGTGGGTGATGCGCGGGTCGTCACCGACGGTCAGCGGCGGCCCGATGCTTTCGGCGCGCATGGTGCGGAACTTGTGGATGCGGAACGGAACGCCGTGGCGGCCGACGCGCACTTGTCTATACAAGACAGAGCCACGCGAATCGAGCTTGACGATAACGGCGATGACCAGCAGCAAGGGCGAAAGCAGTGCCAGTGCCAACGCCGAGCCGATCGCATCGAACAGGCGCTTGGCCACCGCTGCTGGAGGCTGCCGATCAGGCCGTGGCCGGGTCGACGCCGGCCCAGACATGGGCCATTGGCACCGTGCAATCGATGCTGGCGAATTCCAGCGCGTCGGATTCGCTCTGATCGTGCAACGTCCAGAGGCCATCGGCACCGGGCCTGAACGCTTCGGAGCGGTGGGTTTCGGGGTCAATCAGCATGTACTCCTTCAACGAAGGGATGCGCCGATAGGCCGCGAACTTGCGGCTGCGGTCGTAGGCCTGCGTGCTGGGTGAGAGCACCTCGATCACCAGTATTGGTGCGCGAAAGATCCGATCGGTCGCCAAATCGGCTTTGTCGCAGGTCACAAAAACATCCGGGTAGACGATCTTGTCGGCGCCGATCTGCAGCTTCATGTTTTCAGAGAACACTCGGCAAGGACTTCCGTCCAGTGCATTCGACAGGTGGCGCACCAGGTTGGTTACCACGCTGCCATGCACCCGCCGCCCACCGGTCATCGCAAAAACCTCACCAGCCCAGTATTCGTGCCTCTCTTCCTGATCGTTCTCCCAGTCCAGATAGACCTGGAGCGTCATCTTCGACTGCAGCACGGCACTCATGAGCTTCTCCGGTTCATCGCCACGAAAGCAATCATTCTGCGCCGAGCGCCACCCGCACCGCTGCTGCCACGCGCGCCACGTCGGCTTCATTCATGCGGGTGTACAGCGGCAGACTGACCATGCGCTCGTAGGCGTGCTGGCTATGGGGAAACATCTGCGGCGTGAGCGCGTAACGGTCACGCCAGTAAGGGTGCAGGTGCAGCGGGATGTAGTGCACGCTGCAGCCGATGCCGCTGGCATAGAGCCTTTCGATGAAACGGTCGCGGTCCACCGGCGCGTCGTCGGCCAGGCGCACTACATACAGATGCCAGGCATGGCGGTCGCCTCCAGCGGGTCGCGGTGGCAACAGCAGCGGCAGTCCCGCCAACGCCGCGTCGTAAGCCGCCGCCAGCTGCTCGCGCTGCGCCTGAAAGCCCGTGAGCCGCTTGAGTTGGTGGATGCCGAGCGCCGCAGCGATGTCGGTCAGGTTGTATTTGAAGCCGGGTGCGACGACTTCGTAGTACCAGCTTGGCACCATGGCGCTGTAGCGGTCGAAGGCGTCGCGGTTCATGCCGTGTAAGCGCATCACCTTGGCGCGCTTTGCCAGCGCCGCGTTGCGGGTCACCAGCATGCCGCCTTCGCCGGTCGTGATGGTCTTGTTGGCGTAAAAACTGAATACCGTAGCGTCGCTGGCCAGCGTTCCCACCAGCGCGCCACCGCAGGTGGTGGGCAGCGCATGGGCAGCGTCTTCCACCACCTTCAGGCCGTGGCGTTGCGCGACAGCCAGGAGCTGCGGCATGTCGGCCGCGAGCCCGGCGTAGTGCACCGGCACGATGGCTTTGGTGCGGGGCGTGACAGCCGCTTCGACCTGCGCCGCGTCGATGTTCAGCGTGGCCGGGTCGATGTCGACCAGCTTCACATCGGCGCCCAGGTAGCGCACCACCTCGGCGGTAGCCGTGAAGGTGTGGGTGGTGGTGATGACCTCGTCGCCGGGCCCGACGCCCAGTGCCTCCAGTGCCAAGTGCAACCCGGCCGTGGCGGAATTGACCGCGATGCAGTGCAGCGGTTCGGTTGCGCCCGCCGCACCACCGACAAACGCCGCGAAGTCGGTTTCGAAACGCTGCGTCTTCGGCCCGGTGGTGATCCAGCCCGACTTGAGCGCGTCGACGACTTCGGCGATTTCTTCGTCGCCAATCTCGGGCAACGCGAAGGGGAGGAAAGAGGGAGCAGAGGCAGTGGCAGTCATCGATGTTCGTGATCAATGCCGGTGGGCGTCCACCAGCACGTTGATGAGTTCGTGCGCAGGCGGCGAGAAGGGGTTTACGACCGTCGTGCGGCGCCAAGTGAAACCGTCCTGCAAAACCTCGCTCAGCAGCAGCCGGCAACGCAACGCGTCGCCAGCGCCTTCGGCATGGGCGAACACGTTGGTGTAAAGGGCGGACAGCAGCATGCGTCCTTGTCAGTCGGACAGCTCGTCTCTGCACCAGTTCCGCAGACCCTTCGGTTGCACCGTCGCCAGGTGCCGCAAAAGGCGCTGTCTGGCGGTCCCACCGCCAGCCCCTGCGGCTCCACGCCTCGGAGGCTCGATCGGCGCCACCGGCTTGCCCCTGGAGGTGACAACGACGCGTTGCCCCTGGCTGACTTCACGCAGCACGGACGAGAAATGCCGGTCTGCCGCAGCGGCGGTGACGGTTTTCATTGGAGGCTTGCAAGGTGGTGAAGCACGTAGGTTAGCTTGCCACTGGCTTGGTGACCCACGCCAGCACATGCGTGCGCAACAGCGGCAGCGCATTGCACCAGCGCCAGGCTGCCGGGTGCAGCCGCACCACCTGCCGCGCCAGCGGCGGCGCCAGCGTGACCCGTCGGGCATCGATTCGGCCCTCGGGGAACAGCGCCTGAAGCCGCTGCAACGGCACCCCGCGCACGTCCGGATTGCGCGGGTTGTCGAACGTGAAGTCGTACCACAGCACCGCGCCACCAGGCCGCAACCAGCGCCACATGCGCTCGGCCAGGCGCTGCTGGAAAGCAGCGTCGAGGATCGAGCTGAAAACGGTGGACTGCAGCACGATGTCGAAGCTGGCGTCGGGCATCGGGACCTGCAGCGCGTCGCCTTCCAGCAGTCGCAGCGCAGCTGGCAGGCGACAGCGTGCGGCGGCGGCGCGCTCGGGCAGCAATTCGTTGGCCACCAGGCGCGCCGGCGTGAAGCCCAGTCGCAGCAGCTCCAGCAGGTTGTCGCCCGCGCCGCAGCCCACTTCCAGCAGATCCAGATCGGCCAACGGCTGGTGCAGGTGACGCTGAAACAAGGTAAGCATCGCCCGCTGGCGTTCCTGCAACGCCTGCCAGACTTCGGGCCGCAGAGGGCTGTAGCGGTCCCCCGCCTGGCGCCGTTCGTAGCGCGCAGCGATGGCCGCGGGTTCGTCGTGCGGTGGCCCGGGACTCATCGGGTCAGCCGCGTCACGGCGGCACCCGGCGCGCGGCGCAGCAAGCCGAAGTCGATCAACCCGCGACCGAAACCGAGCCCGTAGCCTGCATGCATGCAGGCGAAAGCCCAGGCCACCCCTGCCGCCCGACGCGGTGCCAACAGCAGTGCACTGACCAGCGCAACGCCGGCATAGATGGCAACCACGAGCGCCAGCGCCCACCACCCTTCGATGCGCACCGCGCCCGCCCCGGCCAGCACCACCAGCAGGGCAATGAACAGGAACGGCAGCACATGGCGCGGTGAGGCCGGTAAGCGGTGCTTGCGAATCACCGGCACCTTCCAGTAGCCGTACTGATAGAACTGCCTGAACAGCGCTGTGAACGAAGCGCGCGGCACGTAGGCCGAGCGGATCGCCGCGCTTTGCCAGACCCGGCCGCCGCCACGCAGGATGCGCAGGTTGAGCTCGTCGTCCTGGTTGCGCACCAGGGTCTCATCGAAGCCGCCGAAGCGCAGCAACTCGCTGCGGCGCCAGGCCCCCAGGTACACCGTGTCGGCCGGGCCGGTGTAGTCGGCGCGCCGCGAAGCCGCACCGCCCGATCCAAACCGGCTTTGGAACGCAAGTGCGATGGCCCCTTGGCGCCCGCCCTTCCCCACCGGCAACCAGGCACCGCCGACGCAGGTGGCGCCGGTGCCCTGCAGCACGGCCACGCACTGCGCGATGTAGTCGGGGGCGTACTCGGTATGCACGTCCATGCGCACCGCGACCACGCCGCGCGCAGCCGCTATAGCCAGGTTCAGCGCAGCCGAGGTGATGCGCTTCGGGTTCTCGACCACCAGCAAACGCGGCTCGCGGGTGGCCCAGGCGGCCAGGCGTTCGCGCGTGCCGTCGTCGCTGCCGCCGTCGCCGACGACGATCTGCAGGCTCAACGTTGGCGGCAGTTGCTGCGCCAGCAGCGAATGCATGAAAGCGTCGACATGGTCGACTTCGTTGCGGCAGGGGACGATGACGGAGACCAGCATGTCAGCACCTACCCCGAAGCAGACGCCGGTAAACATCGGCCATGTGGTCCATCTGGCGCGCACGGTCACCGTCGGTTTCGACCCGGGCCCGGTTAGCCTGGGCAGTCCGCTGGGCTGCTGCATCGTCCTGCCAGAGCGTAGCCAAGGTGTCAGCGATGCGTGTCGGTAGTGTTTCGTTGTTGCCACCAATCAACATGCCGCTGGCGGCACCGAGCCAGTCGCGGTTGGCCGGCAGGTCGCTTGCCACCACGGCCAGACCCGCGGCCATGCTTTCCAATACCGACACCGAGGTCGCGTCGCTCGCAGGTACCGACACCGACACCTTGCAACGCGCCAGCACCCGCGCCATACCGGCGTCGTCGCAATGGCCCAGCAGCGTGACCCGGTCCTGCAACGACAGCGCCGCCACCTGCTGCATCAATTCAGAGTGCTGCGATCCACCACCCAGCACATGCAGGTGCACCGGCATCGCCGGCTGGCGCTCGCGCAACAGCGCCACGGCCTGCACGATGGCGCCGATGCGGTAGTTCGGTTCCCAGGCACGAAGGCTCACCACATCGAACCGTGGCTTGGCGTCCCAGGGCGCCGGTGCGAAGCGCGCCAGGTCGACGCCGAAGTGGATCAACAGCGGCTGCTCGCGCAGCTTGTATGCGCGGGCCGCGGTCAACAGATCGGCCGAATCGCCGGTGACGCAGTCCGCGCGGCGCAGCGTCCAGCCCGTCAGCGCCCGGTGCAGCGGGCTGGTGCCGGGCGTCACCAGCAGATCGCTGCCCCAGGCCGTCATCACCAGCGGCCGCTGCAGCGCCGGCACGGTGCGGGCCGCCAGATAGCCGTACGAGGTAACGTAATGAGCATGCACCAGACCGGGCTGCAGCGAACGCAGCGCGTTGCGTGTGGCGTCGACGCGCCACAGCCAGTCCAGCGAACGCCGCACCGGCGGCAACACGGTTTGTTGCGCCACGCCTTCCATTGGCGCCGGGCGCGCGGTAACGACGTTGATCTCGAAACCGCGCACGGCCATCTCACGCGCCCAGCGCTGCAGATGCACGCTGGTGGCATCGCCCAGCAGACACAGACGCACGGGCTTCATCGCAGTGGTGCTTGCACGGCTTCATCGCGGCGCGCTCCGTTCGACCAGGCTTCGTACTCGGCCCGCCATTGCGGATGGGCCACGAGCCACGGCTGATCCAGGCTGCGCGTATCACCCACCACACGCGCCGGTTGCCCGGCCACGATGGCGAAGTCGGGCACGACGCCGCTGACATAGCTGAAGGCGCGGACGATCACACCGCGCCCGACCCTGGCTCCCGGTGCGATCACGCTGTGAGGCCCGATGAAACTGTAGTCGCCGATGCGGGTGGCGGCGCGGACGAAGCCCGGCGCATCAGCTCCGTTTCCGATGCCCCAGTAACGGCGCCCGGCGCGCCGCAGCGCGTGGTGGCTGCTGTGGGTGAGCAGCACGCAGTGGCTGGTGATCTGCACCCCTTCGCCGATCGTTAATCCGCCCGACGCGTCCAGCAGATTGAAAGGCCCGACATAGACGTGGTCGCCGATTTCCAGCTGCGCTCTGGCCACGATGTCGCTGGCGGCGTGGACTCGGGTGTGACGCAGCCAGACACCTTGATGGTCCTCGAAGCCGTAGAGCATGTGCCGCACTCCGAGCAGCCTCGCCGCACGGTGCAGCGCCGCAGTCAGCAGCAACCGCCAAGAAGCCGACACCCTGCGCGGCGCTTCCATCACCGACCCCCGGCACCGCCGCTGCGACGCAACACCCGTCTGAGCCGGGCCGCGCCGTCCAACAGGTCGCGCTGCAGCGCCGCACCCGGCAGCAAGCTCGATGCCGGCAGCCCGGCATGGCGCACGAACAGCAGCGCCAGCACCACCACCGACACCGTATAGGCGAGCGAAGCCGCCAGCGCAGCACCCGCCATGCCCAGCGCAGGCACCAGCAGCACTGACAAGGCGGCATTCAACAACAGCGACAACAACGCCACCCGCGCCGGCCAACTCGGCATGCCGGCATGGTTGGTGAAGTAGGCCGACAGCGCCGAAGCACCTCCGAACAGCGATACCCCCGGCAGCAGGATCGCCAATGGCAGCAGGCTTTCGGCATAGACCGCACCCAGCAATCGGGGCAGAACCAGCACAGCACCCAGCATCAACGCCGGCGCCACGGCCAGCAACGCAGCCAGACTCAGGTGCACGGCGCGCAGCGTGGTGGCGGCCGCCACCGCGCGGTCCGGCGTACCGATGCGGCCGTAGACCGCCTGGGTCAGCGAAGACGAAACGAACCACAGCAATTCGGCCACTGCTACCGCGATCGAATACACCCCGGTGGCGCTAAGCCCCATCGTGCGTTCGACCACGAACAAACCGACGCGGTAGTTCGCCAACGCCACCAGGTTGGTCACGCCGATGGTCGCGATAAACGGCAACTCGCGGCCCAACGCGGCGAATCCCGGGCGCACCAGGCGGGCACCGCGCCACAGCACGAAGAGCAGCACCAACGCCACCAACACCTTGGCGGCAACCCACGAACCGAGCACTGTCGACAGCGTCAGCGGAGCCGCCGTAAACACCGCCAACAGCCACCAGGGGGCCAGCAACGCCAGCGCCAGCCAGGGCGGGGCCAGCGTCAGCGCCGCCATTGGCACCATTCGGCCCGCACCCAGCCAAAGACCAGCCAGGTTCGGTGCCAACAGCAGCAGCGGTGCCGCCAGCGCCAGAATCCACAGCGATGCATAGGCCGGTGGCGCGTGCCGGGCCACGACGGTCAACGCCAGCGCCATCACCGCACCGAGTGCGATGCAGGCCAGCACCACCGCCGACAACAGCGCCCGCGGGTGCTCGCCGTGGTGCGAGACGCGCCGCGCCAGCGCAATACCAAAGCCCGACAGCAGCGCCGCGCAGGCGCCTTCGACACTGACGAACAAAGCGAAGGCACCCTGCACGGCGGGGCCCAGGCGCGCGGTCAGGGTCGTGATCGCCAGCACCCCGAACACCGTCAGCGTGCGCGCCACCAGGTTGACGACCGTGCCGCGGGCAACACTGTCCATCAGCGGCCGGCCGGGCAGCGCTTGCCGGCGGCGGGAAAGTCGTTGATCGACGGGCAGCGGCACATCGGTGGATGTTAGCGGGCACTTAAACTGCGTGAACCCTGTACGGGCCTCTGAATGCACGCTGAATGAGCAACGAATGAGCAACGCCACCGACCCGCAGAACGCGCCGCCCGCGGCCGACGAGAACCAGCTCATCGCCGAACGCCGCGAGAAGCTGAAGGCCCTGCGTGCCGCTGGCGGCGTCGCGTTCCCGAACGACTTCAAGCCCACCCACCACGCCGCCGACCTGCACCAGCGCCACGGCCAGGTTCCGAACGAGGAACTGGAGCCGCAGGCAGTGCAGGTGGCCGTCGCCGGCCGCATGATGTTGAAACGCGTGATGGGCAAGGCCTGTTTCGCGACCCTGCAGGACGGCTCCTTCGGCGAAACCCATGGCCGGATCCAGCTCTACGTGACACAGGACGCGGTGGGCGTGGAGACGTTGGCAGCATTCAAGCACTGGGATCTGGGCGACATCGTCGGCTGCACCGGCACCCTCTTTCGCACCCGCACCGGAGAGCTTTCGATCAGGGCCACGCAGGTTCGGTTGCTGACCAAAAGCCTGCGCCCGCTACCCGACAAATTTCACGGCATGGCCGACCAGGAGCAAAAGTACCGCCAGCGCCATGTCGACCTGATCACCGACGACGCCGCGCGGCTGCGCTTCATGGCGCGCAGCAAGACGCTCAGCTCGATCCGCGGCTTCATGGTCGAGCATGGCTTCCTGGAAGTGGAAACGCCGATGCTCCACCCGATTCCGGGCGGCGCGAACGCCAAGCCCTTCGTCACCCACCACAACGCGCTCGACCAGCAGATGTTTCTCCGCATCGCCCCAGAGCTGTATCTGAAGCGACTGTTGGTGGGCGGTTTCGAGCGGGTGTTCGAGATCAACCGCACCTTTCGCAACGAAGGCATCAGCGTGCGGCACAACCCCGAATTCACGATGATGGAGTTCTATGCGGCCTACTGGACCCACCACGACCTGATGGACTACACCGAAGCCGTGCTGCGCCACGCCGCGCGCGCGGCCACCGGTTCGGCGCTGCTGAGCTACGCAGGCCAGCCGGTCGACCTGGAGCAACCGTTCGCGCGGCTATCGGTGCGTGATGCGCTGGTGGCGCATGCCGGGTTGAAAGCCGAAGAAGCCGCCGACGCTGTGGTGCTGCAGGCAAAGCTGAAGACGGTGGGTGTAGAACCGCCGAAGTACTGGACGCTGGCCGAGCTGCAGTTCGGCTTGTTCGAAGCCGCAGTCGAATCGAAGCTCTGGCAGCCGACCTACATCGTCGACTACCCGGTGGAAGTCTCGCCGCTGGCGCGCGCCTCCGACGCCGACCCGAGCGTCACCGAACGCTTCGAGCTGTTCGTCTGCGGCCGTGAAATGGCCAACGGCTTTTCTGAACTGAACGACGCAGAAGACCAGGCCGCGCGCTTCCAGGCCCAGGCCGCCAACAAGGAAGCCGGTGACGAAGAAGCCATGTACTACGACGCCGACTTCATCCGCGCGCTGGAAGTCGGCATGCCGCCGGCCGGCGGTTGCGGCATCGGCATCGACCGCTTGGTGATGCTGTTGACCGACAGCGCCAGCATCCGTGATGTGATCCTCTTCCCGGCGCTGCGCCGGGAATCGACATGACCTCGGCGCTGCGCCGAGAGGCCTGAGTTTCAACCCAGCATGGCCGCGCCCGACCGCCTACAAACGTTGCCCGAGATCGAAGCCGCGATCTGGCGCGAACTCGGCCGTGCAGCAGGGGACAAACTGCACGAATGGCGCGTGCCGGTGCTGGCCACAGCCGACGCTGGCGTGCCGGATGCCCGAACGGTCATCCTGCGAGAGGTCGACATTGAGGCGCGCTGCCTGGTGATCTACAGCGACGCCCGTGCCAAAAAGATCCAACAGCTTCAGGTGCAGTCGCAGGCCGTGCTGGTGATGTGGTCGCGCCGCCTGTCATGGCAGTTGCGGCTTCGGGCCGAGGTGCTGGTGCACACCGAAGGCCTGGCAGCCACCTCACGTTGGGCGTCCCTGCAGGCGTCGGCAGCCGCCATCGACTACCTATCTCCCCAGGCGCCCGGCGAACCACTGGACCCAGCAGCGGGCCGCGGTGGCGCAGCCCAGCAGCGCGGCCACTTCGCGGTGCTGATGGCCCGGGTGCAGGCTGTCGACTGGCTTGAGTTGCAAGGAAACGGGCATCGCCGGGCGGCCTTCGATTCACAAGGGGCGCGCTGGTTGGTACCTTGAAGGGCGGGCGATGGCTGCGATCCGCTTGGGTTCTGCCGACAAGCTTGCAGTGCCGACGGGCTATCCGCTGCTACGTATGTGTATCGAATCGCTAATGGTGGGTATCTCAAGTCCAGGCAATCCGCACCGTGCGTACCAACCTCGTGATCGACGACAAGCTGATGCAAGCCACCTTGCAAGCGACCGGTTTCAAGACCAAGCGTGAAGCCGTCGAGCAGGGTCTGCGCACGCTGCGGCGGTTGAAGCAGCAGACCGAGTTGCGCAAGCTCAAAGGCAAGTACGCCTGGGAAGGTGACCTCGATGCGATGCGGCGCGACAAGCGATCCTCATCGACTCCGGCGTCTGGATCGGCTTCTTCCGCAACCAGTCCACGGCACCGGTCCGTTGCCTGGACGAGAGGCTCGACACCGAAGAGGTGGTTGTCGGCGACCTGATCCTGGCGGAAGTGCGTCGCGGGTTCACGGACACCCGCGGATTCAATCAAGCCAAACGTCTGCTGGGTCCGCTCAAGCAACTGAACCTGGGCGGCGACGACCTGGCGGCAGAGGCTGCCAGAAACTGCCGCAAGCTCCGTTCACGCGGAATCACGGTGCGAGGCACCGTCGACGCGATCATTGCCACGCGATGCATTGAGAACGGTCTGATCCTGCTGCACAACGACCGGGACTTCGATGCATTCGAGAAACATCTGGGCCTGCAAGTCCTGAAGTGCGTTGCCTGATGTTGCTTCGCGACGCCTGAATGCGCCGCGGTGCACGCCGGCCCCGCGCTCACCACGGAACACCGCCGCGCGCTTCGGAATGGCTGATGACCCCGGTCTCGAAGGTCGGCAAATGCACCGCAGATGTGTGCCGCAGTCCGCGCAGGAGTCAAGTGTGGAATGGGCTGACGATCACAACGGCGCAGGCTGACCTGCAACGACCGCGCAGTCTTCCTCGCGCCGGACAGGCCGTCGTCTTGTGCTCTCAGCGGTGCCTGAACACCGGCTTGCGTTTGTTGACGAACGCGTCCATTCCTTCCTTCTGGTCGGCCGTCGCGAAGGTCGAATGGAACACGTGGCGCTCGTAGGCCACGCCGTCGGCCAGGCCGCTTTCGAAGGCGCGGTTGACACAGGCTTTGGCCATCATCACCGTCGGGCCGCTCAGCGCGCAGATCAACTCGGCCGCGGCTACCGCTTCGGCCATTAGTTTCTCGGCCGGCACCACGCGCGACACCAAGCCGGCGCGTTCGGCTTCGGCGGCATCCATCATCCGGCCGGTCAGCACCATCTCCATCGCCTTGCTCTTGCCCACCGCGCGCGGCAGGCGCTGGGTGCCGCCGGCGCCGGGAATGATGCCGAGCTTGATTTCGGGCTGGCCGAATCTGGCGTTGTCAGCCGCGATGATGAAGTCGCACAGCATCGCCAACTCACACCCGCCGCCGAGCGCAAAGCCCGCCACCGCGGCAATCACGGGTTTGCGGATTTGGTTCAGTGTTTCCCAGTTGCGGGTGATGAACTCGCCCTGGTGCGCGTCAATGAAGCTTTTGTCGGCCATGGCACCGATGTCGGCGCCGGCCGCGAAGGCTTTTTCGCTGCCGGTGACGATCATGCAGCCGATGGCGGGGTCGTGGTCCCAGGCGCGCAAGGCCGCACCCAACTGGTCCATCAAGGCGTCGTTCAGCGCGTTGAGCTGCTTCGGCCGGTTCAACGTGACGACGCCGACGCGGCGTTCGCCCTCGCCGCGCACATCGGTCAGGATCATCGCTTCGGTGTCTGCCATTGGTTTCTCCTCAACTTGGAACGATTCACTGAATCCACTGCGACACGATTCGGTCGTATTCGCCGCTGGCCTTGGCCAGATGCAGCCACTGGTCCACCCAGGCCTTGAAAACGGTGTCGCCGCGTGGCAGCAACCAGGCCATCTCACCGTATTGCAGCGGCTGGTCGGGGTTGACGGCGCACAGGCCGGGGCGCAGCTTTTGCTGCACCTTGGTTTCGACCGACTCCGAGATCATCAGGTCGGCATGGCCCTTCAGGATCTCGTCGAAAATGGTGGTGTTGTCGTCGTAGATCACGATCTTGGCTTGCTTGAAATGGGCGCGGGCAAAGCGCTCGTTGCTGCCGCCGGGGTTCTCGATCACGGTGACGCCGGGCTTGTCGATGTCGGCCACGGTCTGGAACTTCGAAACGTTCTCGCACTTGGTGATCGGGGCCTTGCCGTTGACCATGTAGGGCACCGTGAAGAAGGCGCTCTTCTGGCGGTCGGTGCTGACCGAGATACCGCCCACGGCCACGTCGCATTTCTCGATGAAGTCTTTCATCAGCGTCGACCACGAAGTCTTGATGACCTCGGTCTGCACGCCGAGCGACTTGGCCGCTGCTTGCACCAGGTCGATGTCCAGACCCTCGAACCCCCCGTCGGCGCGCTGCACGCTGAAGGGTTTGTAGTCGCCCGGTGTGCAGATGCGCAGCTTGCCTTGCTTTTGCACCGTGTCTAGCCGGGTGCTCGAAGCGTCCTGCGCCGAAGCCGTGGCGGCAATGAACAACGACAGGAAGATAGCGATCAAAAAGGTCGGCATGGAGACTCCCGCAGGGTATCGAAGCTGCGCAGTATGCAACTCCGGACTCAGCGGCTGGCTGCCGATACGGCCGGGTCCGCCGCCTGCTGCGGCAGCCGCTCGATCACCAGGTCCAGATAAGTCTCGGCGTCCTGGCGTATCAGGATTCGCACCGGCAGGTATTGCAGGCTCGGCGCCACCCAGACCTCGGCGGTCGGGTCATGCCCGGGATTGGCTTCGCGGCGCGGCTTCACGTGGACCGCTTCGACCGGTCCGGCCGGAGTCGGCAGGGTTTCGGTTTCCAGCACATCGTAGATCCACGGCTCGACCCGGCGCGGCAGCGCCAGCGGAATGGTCACGTGGCTGCCCGCCCGCAGCAGCGCGGGGCGGGTGGTGAAGAGCCACGTCAACTGCACGAACTGGCTGGCACTGTCCTGCACACCTGCCGGGCGTGGCACGGCGTCCCGCTCGGGCAGGTGGATCAGGTCATCCGCCAGGTCGATGCGTTTGCGGCGCGGTGCAATGAAGACGGCGGTCGTGACTTCGTCGTAGCGTTGGGGGTGCAGGCCTTCGGCGCCGATCAGCCCTTCACTGCTCACACGGCGACTGAACAGCGGCGCAAAGGCCGGGCCGATGCTCAGGTCCATGAAGACTTGGTAGCGCTGGCCCTGGCGCAACCATTCCACCTGGGCCTGCCCTTCCACCGGGCCGCGGTAGTTGCCGGTGAGCTTGTAGTCCAGGCGAGTGGACGGCGGCCATTCGAACGCCGGGTTGTCGGCAGCGGCGACCGACGCAACGGCGGTTGGAACC
>JALYUN010000359.1 GCA_030853725.1 Pseudomonadota bacterium
GATGAAGACCGGGCGGCTGTCACCGCGCGAAGAAGAAGACCGGATGCGGGCCGCCCGCGAAGCGGTCGGGCCCGACGTGGAACTGCTGCTGGACTGCAACAACGCCTGGGGGGATGTCACCGAAGCCTTGCGCACGGTTCGCCGCCTGGAAGCCTACGACCCCTACTGGCTGGAAGAGCCTTTCGGCCCTGACGACATCGACAGCCACGCCCGGCTGGCGCGCCTGACGCGCATCCCGATCGCCACGGCAGAAATCGGCTATGGCCGCTGGTATCACCAGGACCTGCTGGCCAAGGGCGCCGCTGCGATTCTGCAGACCGACGCCGCGGTCTGCGGCGGCATCACCGAATGGCGCCGCATCGCAGCCACTGCCGCCAGTCACGGCGTGGTGATGTGCCCGCACTGGTTTCACGACCTGCATGCGCCGCTGGTGGCGTCGACGCCGAACGCGCGTTATGTGGAGTTCTTCGGTGACGACCAGGTGCTGAATTTCCGCCGCCTGGTCGACCGTCAACTCGAACACAAGGACGGCCGCGTCGTGCTACGCACCGGCCCGGGTCTGGGCTTCGATTTCGACGAATCGGCAGTGGCCAAGCATTCGAAGTGGAAGACGGTGTGCGGGGCATCGTCATGAGCTTGCGCGGCGTGCTGTCCCCGGTGCTGACGCCGTTCGAAGCCGACGGCAGTCCATCGCCTGAACGCCTGCTGCGGCATTGCCGCTGGCTGCTGGATCAGGACGTGGGGCTGGCGGTCTTCGGCACCAACTCCGAAGCCAACTCGCTCACGGTGGCCGAAAAGCGTGTCTTGCTCGACCACCTGGCTGCGTCGGGCATTCCCATGCAACACACCCTGCCCGGCACCGGCGCCTGCGCTCTGGCCGACGCGGTCGAGCTGACCCGCCATGCGGTCGCGCTCGGTTGCGCCGGCGTCTTGCTGCTGCCCCCCTGGTTTTACAAGGGCGTCAGCGACGAAGGCCTGTTCCGGGCTTTCGCGACCGTGATCGACCGGGTCGCCGACGCGAGGCTGCGTGTCTACCTGTATCACATCCCGCCGGTGGCGCAGGTCGGCATCAGCCTGGCGCTGATCGACCGGCTGATGCGTGCTTTCCCCGGCGTCGTTGCCGGCATCAAGGACAGTTCGGGCGACTGGGCCCACACCGCCGAACTGCTGCGCGAATTTCAGCCGCGCGGGCTCGACGTATTCGCCGGCAGCGAGACCTTTCTGCTGCAGACCTTGCGCGGTGGCGGCGCCGGCTGCATCACCGCCACCGGCAACGTCAACCCGGGCGCGATCGTTCAACTCCACCGCAACTGGCAGGCGCCCGGTGCCGATGCGGCGCAGCACCGCCTCGACACCCTGCGCGCGGTGTTCGCCGCGTTCCCGATGATCCCCGCGATGAAAGCCGCCATCGCCTGGCAGGCACGCGACCCGGCCTGGGCCACGGTGCGACCACCGCTGGTGGAACTGGACGAAGCCCAGTGCAGCGCGCTGCGCCAGGGGCTGACCCGACTCGATTTTTCGATGCCCGGTGCTGCGTCGCTCGCCGGCGATCTGGTTTCGGCTTGACCCCGCACGGCCCCGGTCCGAACGACCGGGCCGGCCCTTGAATACAACGGAGACCACGACATGAACCGCAGACACACCTTGCTCGCCGCAGTCGCAGCCGCCTGTTTCGGACCGCTGGTTGCGCGGGCACAGCCTGCCGCCCTGCCCAAGGGCCCGGTCCACATCGTGGTGGGCTTCCCGCCGGGTGGCGGCACCGACGTGCTGGCCCGCATCATCGGCCAGCAACTGGCCTTGCTGTGGAACGTGCCGGTGCTGGTGGAAAACAAGGCCGGTGCCGCCGGCACCATTGCCGCAGATTACGTGTCCAAGCAGCCGGGCGACGGCAGCGTGCTGTTGATGGCACACATCAGCAGCAACGGCATCGCGCCGGGCCTGTTTCCGAAACTCGGCTATTCCGCCGACAAGGACTTCGCACCCATCACCATGGTCGGCATGACACCGATGGTGCTGCTGTGTGACCGCTCGCAAACGGTGCGTACGTTGCCCGCGCTGGTGGCGTTGTGCAAGCGCGAGCCGGGCCGCGTGAGCTTCGGGTCCGCCGGCACCGGGTCGGCCCAGCACCTGGCGCTGGAGGAATTCAAGCGCCGCGCCGGCATCGACGTGCTGCATGTGCCGTACAAGGGCTCGGCACCGCTGATGAACGACCTGATGGGCGGCCAGGTGCAGTATTGCTTCGAGGGCATGACGACATCCGTGCCGCACATCCGTTCGGGCCGCCTGTTCGGGATTGCGCAAACGCGGTTGAAGCGCTCGCCGACATTGCCTGAGGTGCCCACCATCGCCGAACAAGGCTACGCGGGCTTCGATGCTGCCATCTGGTTCGCACTGGCCGGACCTGCGAGCATGTCGGCCGACATGGTTCAGCAGATGAACACCGACATCAACAAGGTGCTGGTGATGCCGGAAGTGGCCGCCAAGCTGGCGCTGTATGGCGCCGAGGACGGCGGTGGCACGCCTCAGCAGTTGGGCAAATTCATGCATGCCGAACAGCTGCGCTGGGCCAAGCTGATTCAGGAAGCGCACATCTCGATGAACGCCTGAACCGCTGCGCCCCGCCCTCAGCCCAAAGCGAGCCCGATCACACCGGCCGCGATGCAGAGGGCGCCGGCCAACCGCAGCGCGCGCTGGCCTTCGCCCAACAGGCGCCCGCCGAGCAACGCGGCAAACAGCATCGACGCTTCACGCGCCGGTGCCACGTGCGACAGCGGCGCCAAGGTCAGTGCGGTCAACACCGCGATGTAGGCGATCGGGCCCAGCACCGCCACCACCAGCGCCGGGCGCCATTGCGCACGCATCACTTTCATGAAGGCGGGGCGGTCGGCCAGCACCCATGGCATTTGCAGCGGCACTCGCAACAAGTTGCACAGATAGTCGAACACCAGCGGGCTCATCAGCAGCAGCTTGATGGCATAGCCGTCGATCACCGAGTAGGTCGCGATCAGCACACCGGTGGCCAGACCCCAGCGCAAGCCGGCCTGCACGCGCGCCTGCTGCTGGCGGTCGGCCGCCGCGCGCCACAGCGCCGGCCCGCCGGCGATCAGAAAGACGCCGCCACACACTGCCAGCACACCCACCAGCGCCACGGCCGAAAGCCGTTCGCCCAACAGCAGCACCGCCGCCAGCGCGGTCAGCAGCGGCGCCGACCCGCGCGCCAGGGGGTACACCACCGTCAGGTCGGCGGCGCGGTACCCCGCCAGCAGCGACTGGAAATACAACACGTGGACCACGGCACTGGCGCTGACCGCCGCCCATTGCAGGGCGCTCCAGTGCGGCACTTCGGACCAGCCGAACCAGAGCCCGAGCGGCAGCCAGACAACGCTGCCGATCAGGTTGGACGCGATCGCAAAACGGAAGTCGCCGCCGGCGCGTTTGGCAACGATGTTCCAGCTTGCGTGCAGCAACGCGGCGAGCAGCACCAGCGCCAGAGCTTCGATCGGCATCCCGTGATTCTGAAGGCGGGCTGGCGGGCTGGGCGGACGGCGTTCGAACGGATAGAGTCACGCCCCATGGACAGCAGCAACCCCATCCTGGTCGAAGTACTGCGCGGCGGCATCGTCGAATCGGCGCACCGCGGTGCACTCGCCATCGTCGACGCCGAAGGCGCAGTCCACACGCAGCACGGCGACATCGAACGCCCGATCTTCCCGCGCTCGGCAATCAAGGTCATGCAGGCCCTGCCGCTGGTGGAAAGCGGCGCCGCCGACCGCTTCGGCCTGGACGATGCCGAGCTGGCACTGGCTTGCGCTTCACACAGCGGCGAACCCGTCCACACCGAGGCTGCGGCGTCGATGCTCGGCAAAGCCGGCGTCGACTGGAAGGCGCTGGAATGCGGCACCCACTGGCCCTACAACGACAAGGCGACGAAAACCCTGGCGCGCGAGCAACAAGTGCCCACCGCGCTGCACAACAACTGCTCGGGCAAGCACTCGGGTTTCGTCTGCGTCGGCTGCCTGATGGCCGACGGCGACCGCCGTGCTTTTCTGCGTGGCTACATCGAAGCCGATCACCCGGTGATGCGCGAAGTCACCGCGTCGATCCAGTCCGTTACCGGCTACGACCTGAAGCGCGCCACCCGCGGCACCGACGGCTGCAGCATTCCCACCTTCGCGATTCCGCTGCGCAACCTGGCGCAGGGTTTCGCGCGCATCGGCACCGGCGTTGGCCTGCGCGACGGTCAGGCCCGCGCCGCAGCACGGCTGCGCGCGGCAGTGGCGGCGAAGCCGATGTTGGTCGCCGGCACCGGCCGCTTCGATACGCGGGTCGCGCAGGCGCTGGGCGAACGCGTGTTCTGCAAGGTCGGCGCCGAAGGCGTCTACTGCGCGGCGCTGCCCGATCTCGGCCTGGGCGTGGCGATCAAGATGGACGACGGCAACAACGCGCGGGCCTGCGAAGTGGTGATGGCGGCGGTGATCGAGCGGCTGGTGACACTGGCCGAATCCGAGCAGAGCCTATTGCGCGGCTTGAGTGACGTGGCACTGACCAACTGGAACGGTGTCGAGGTCGGGCGCATCCGCGCGGCTTCACTGCTGCGCAAGGCCACCTGAAGACAGGTGCCACATCCGCGTCGGCGCTGTCCGGCGACAGCGCAGCATCCAGATGAACCACCCGCTTCGCGGTTTCTGCGCACGCCCGCTTTGTACGCCAGACTGTTTCATTCGATCGCCAGCCCCCGGGGGCAGAGGAGTGGCTCCATGAAGAAATACGCTTTGATGACGGCCTGCCTGTTTGCGGCGGTTGCCAGCCAGGCGGCCGAGGTGTCGGTAACGATGACCAAGGTCGACGCCAAAGGCAAAGGCGCTGCCATCGGCACCGTGAAGATCGAAGAAACCCCAACCGGGCTGGCGTTCTACCCTTCCCTCAAAGGTCTGAGCCCGGGGCTGCACGGCTTTCACGTGCATGAAAATCCTTCCTGCGCCCCGGTGATGGACGACGGCAAGATGGTGCCCGCCAAGGGCGCAGGCGGTCACCTGGACCCGGCGTCGACCAAGCGCCACGGCACCCCGTGGGGCGACGGCCATCTCGGTGATCTGCCGGCGCTGTACGTGGCGGCCGACGGTACGGCCACCCATCCGGTGCTGGCGCCGCACCTGCGGCTGGCCGACGTCAAGAAGCGTTCACTGATGATTCACGCTGGTGGCGACAACTATGCCGATGAACCCAAGCCGCTGGGCGGCGGCGGCGCCCGCGTGGCTTGCGGTGTGGTGGGAAACTAGGGAGATCGAAACCATGACCCGAGCCCTCTCATGAACAAGGACACGCCGCTGCAGACCTCCAGACTGGAAGCCGGCATCTCCCTCCCCCGGATCGGCGCGGCACAGAGCGCTGCCATCACGCTGGAGTCGCCGGCGATGCTGGTGATGACGGACCTGACGGTGGTGAAAGCCGTCAGCGTGGACCGCCGCGCCAACCTGCGCCATGCCGAACAAACCATGATCGATCAGGGTGTGCGAATGCTCTTCGTCGTGACCGACGAAACGGTGATCGAAGGCCTC
Source organism: Pseudomonadota bacterium (assembly GCA_030853725.1). Lineage (GTDB taxonomy): Bacteria > Pseudomonadota > Gammaproteobacteria > Burkholderiales > Burkholderiaceae_C > Rubrivivax. Next base: position 5,559 of record JALYUN010000359.1, read on the forward strand.
CTCACCAGCACCGATCTGCACGGCGACCAGCAAGTGCGCATCGTCAACGAGCGCGCCCTGCATTACGACGACCTCACGGTGGCCGACATCATGACGCAGTTCGCCTCGCTGGACGCGATCGCCTATAACGACATGACCCACGCCACCATCGCCAACCTGGTGGCCACGTTGAAGCGCTTCGGGCGCAACCACCTGCTGGTGGTGGAAGCGGCGACGGCCAGCGCACCGGGGCGCGTTCGCGGCGTGGTGTCGCGTTCACAGATCGCGCGCCAGTTGGGCATGCCGGTCGAGATCACGCCGATCGCGGGCACGTTTTCAGAGATCAATCGCGCGCTGGTCTGACGCAGGTGGCCGGGTGCCGGGTGCTGTAACCAGCTCCGGCTGAAGCCTGGCCCGCGGCCGGTGCGTCCGGCGCTTTGCCGTCAATCCGGCTGCGACAACAGCGGCAAGGTTCCAGCCGAATCGGCCCCGAGCAAACCGACCTTGGTGTAGACCCCGAGCTTGCCGCGCGTGTCCTCGATGTCCAGGTTGCGCATCGTGAGCTGACCGATACGGTCGGCCGGCGTGAAGGCACCGGCCCCTTTTTCCATCGTCAGGCGCTCCGGGTGGTAGGTCAGGTTCGGGCTTTCTGTGTTCAGAATCGTGTAGTCGTTGCCGCGCCGCAATTCCAGTGTGACCTCGCCAGTGACGGCTCGCGCCACCCAGCGCTGCGCCGTCTCGCGCAGCATCAGGCATTGCGGGTCGAACCAGCGGCCCTGGTACAGCAGGCGGCCCAGGCGGCGGCCGTTGCTGCGGTATTGCTCGATCGTGTCTTCGTTGTGAATGCCGGTGACGAGCCGTTCGTAAGCGATGTGCAGCAGTGCCATGGCCGGGGCTTCGTAGATGCCGCGGCTCTTGGCTTCGATGATGCGGTTCTCGATCTGGTCGCACATGCCCAGGCCGTGGCGCCCACCGATGCGGTTGGCTGCTTCGAACAGCGCCACGTCGTCGCTGAAGGTCTGCCCGTTCAGTGCCACCGGATGGCCTTCTTCGAAGCGCACGCTGACCGTTTCAGACTTGACCTTTACGTCGTCACGCCAAAAGGCAACACCCATGATCGGCTGCACGATCTGCATGCCCGAGTTCAAAAACTCCAGGTCCTTGGCCTCGTGCGTGGCACCCAGCATGTTGCTGTCGGTGCTGTAGGCCTTTTCCACGCTCATCTTGTAGTCGAAGCCGGCTGCGATCAGGTATTCGCTCATTTCCTTGCGCCCGCCCAGCTCGTCGATGAAGCGCTGGTCGAGCCAGGGCTTGTAGATCTGCAGGTTCGGGTTGGCGAGCAGGCCGTAG
>JALYUN010000006.1 GCA_030853725.1 Pseudomonadota bacterium
CTGAAGTCCAAGGACGGCGCTGGCACGGCAGCCGAAGGGTACGGCCCGTGGTTCGAGGTTCCAGGCCGACGCACGGCCACCGAGCCGATCGCCTTCGGACACTGGAGCACGATGGGGCTGGTCGACCGCCCTGACCTGCTGGGCCTGGACACCGGCTGTGTCTGGGGCGGCAGGCTGACAGCGGTGCGCGTGGACGGCGACCGCCGTGAGATCGTGCAAATCGACTGCCCGCAAGCGCGCAAGCCGGGCGCCTAGAATCAGGCGCTGATCAGGGAAGCGTGGCCGAGTGGTTGAAGGCACCGGTCTTGAAAACCGGCGACGGGCAACCGTCCGTGAGTTCGAATCTCACCGCTTCCGCCACCGCTTTCTGCGCCGCTGTCCCTACGCTATCTCGGCTACAGAATCGCGGGCCCAGCGTCAAAGGCATCCGTTTCGGTCCACCGTACCAACGCAGCCGCCTCGGCCACCGTGCCGAACAACCAGGTATCGACTTCGGCTCGCTCGATCGCCACCACCGAACGCTTGTCCTGCGCCCCGGGCCCGAGCTTCGGGTCGGGCTTGTGCATGCGCCGCATCAGAGAATGGGCGTCGGCGTTCAGTGTCAACATGGTGTAGCTCTCGACCACCTCACCGGTGTCTTTGTCGACCCAGGTATTCCACAGCCCGGCCAGTCCCCAAGATTCGCCGTCGGCACGACGGAAGCGCCACCAGACGTTGCGCCCGCTTTCCCAGTTCGGCTCGTCGAAAGTCAACGCGGGAATGATGCAGCGCCGGCCCTGCGCCCACGACTGCTTGTACGAAGCCTTGTTGGCAATCGCTTCGAAGCGCGCGTTGTTGGTGGAGTAGCTGAGCTTGGCGCTCTTCGCGAACCAAGGAACCAGGCCCCATTGGCCGACCACCAATTCACGTGCTGCTTCGGCTTCACGCGCAGCGCGAATGAACGGCCCTTGCGCGCGCGGAAAGATTTCCGTGGTCCGCCAGGGCTGTCGCGCGCCGACGTTCCAATAGCGTTCCATGTCGCCCGCATCGGGTGAAACGTAGCGGTTGCACATGACCGTGATGCTAGCGGCGGCCGAGTCTGCTGCTATTTCAGCCGTTCCCCCAGTCGATCAGCTCAATGCACCAGTTCCCGCAGGTCCAGCTCGACATCGACCGAGCTCACGCGCGTCGACGGCCGTCCCACGGCTCGGGCCGAAGGTGAGCCGAGTTCGGCCTGGAACTCCAACTCGGCAGGCACCGCATGCCCGAGTGCCGCATAGGCCGCAGCCAGCGCCGCGTCCTCGCTTTCGGCGGCTTGTTCAGCAGCTTGCACCGCCGCTTGTGGCGCTTGCTCCAGCAGTTCGGCGTCGAGCAGGACCGAAGTGGCCTGGGCTTCGCCGTCGGCTTCGGGGTCCATGTGCTCACGGTCGATGATGGCCACGGCCATCTTCGATCGCAAGCTCGCCAGGCCCGTGGGCGACCAGTTCGTCACCAGCCCTTCGAGCTGCGACAACGCGTGCTCCAGCACGTCCAGCGGCAACTTGTGCAAGGCGCGCAGGCCCTTCTTGTGCAGCGCGTGTTCGACGAACACCAGATGCCGCAACGTTTGCCGGGTTTCCGGCAATTCGGCCAGCAGTGCCCCGAGTTGTTCTTTCATCAACGCCAGGTCGGTGCGTTCACGGTCGGCTTCGATCTCGGCACGGGTTTGCGGCCGCGGACAGGTCGGGTCGGTCCAGCGCTCTTGCAGCACGATACGAACGCCCGAATCGGCACGGCGCAACTGCAGATCGGACTTGAAGACCGCCACGCCTGCGCGGCGCAGTGGCGCCCACAGGGAACTCATCAATTCACGCATCGCTTGGACCTCGACTGCCGCCGGGAACGCCGGCCATCCAGAGAGCTATCGGCCGACCGAAGCGCAACTTGAGCCGAATGCGCAAGACGGTATCAGCCGCTACCGACGAAAGACTCAAGCAGTGCAGGTGCGATTTTTGCCTGTGCGCTTGGCCTCGTACATGGCCTCGTCCGCACGCTCCAGCGCAGCTTGCAGTTCCTCACCCGGCCGCCACGCCGTGACGCCGGCTGAAAAGGTGACAAAGACCTCGCGCCCTTCATGCAGGAACAGCGCCTGCGTCAGGTTGCGCTGCAGCCGTGACAAAGTCTGCTGCGCGGCGTCCAGCAGCGTGCCGGGCAGCAGCACCACGAACTCTTCACCACCGAAGCGGGCCAGATGGTCCACCGGCCGCAGCCGCTCCCGCACGCCGGCCGCCAGCGCCTTCAGAGCCCGGTCGCCGGCCGCGTGGCCGAGGCTGTCGTTGAGCTTCTTGAAGTTGTCGATGTCGATCAACGCCACCGCCAGCGTGGCGCCGGCTCCGCCCGCGGCAGCGTCCCGGAGGCAGCGTGCCGATTCGGCTTCAAACGCCTGCATCAACCCCCGCCGGTTGGCCACTTGCGTCAGCGCGTCGGTCGAGACCTCGTCCGACAGACGCCGCATTTCTGATTCCAACTGTCGCACCTGTGCTTCCAGGTTCGCCGCCTTGTTCTGGTCAGCCTGCAGCTTTTCATGCGACTGGCTGACCGCCGTTTGCACGGCGCGGGTGTCGGCCAACATGGCCTTGACCACGCCGGCCAGACTTTCCAGCGAGTCGGCCGATTCGATCGCCTCGGCATGGGCCGCGGTGGCCGACTCGAAGCGGCCGGTATCGGCACCCAACTCGCCCACCTGCTGCACCATGTCGTGGATCAACTGACGCAGAGCGTCGCGCGACGCGAGCCGCTGGTTGCGCACGCGATGCTGCTGGGCCCGGGTGTCGGCCAGCAGCGCAGCGGCGGCGCGCACGCTGCGCACGCTGGGACCATCCGCCAGCCGGGCCTGCAGGCTTTCGCATTGGCCGCGGGCCCAGGTGCCGTCTTCGGCCAGGTCGGTTAGTCCGGCACCGAGTTCACGGCACAACTCCGCCAATTCGTCAACCAGATGGTGGCGGTGCACGAGCAGCCGCCGCGCCTGTTCGCACAACGTCTGAACGGTGACGACATGCGCTGGGGTCACGCCGTCGAGCGCCAGCCGCTCGGCGATGCCCGCCAGCTGCACAGCCAGTTGTTCGGCATGCGGCTGGGTTGCCGGCAACCCGGCTGCGACCGTGCCCTGCAATGCTGCCAACACGGGCGACCACTCGGCAGAGCCAGGATCCGATTCGATTACGGCGCGCGCGGCGGCCACTGGCATTTGTGGCGCCACGTGCGGATCGTCCAAGCCGGTATCTGCGAAGTCGGCCGGCTCGTCCCCTTCCCACGCTGTCATCAGCGATTGCAGCCGCAGCAGCAGGCGCTGCGGATCGCGCTTGCTGCCGGCCAGTACGCGCTGCAGGCTGTCTTTGCGACGCGCACCGGTCCATTGCCGTCCCCCGCGGTCCAGGTTGTGGGCGAGGCGTTGCACCAGTGCGGCCCAGGCTGCACCATATTCCAGCACGTCGTCAGAGCCCGTGCGTTCGGCCGCGGCGCCGCTCATCGGTAGAGCCGCCCGCCTGCGGGGCGTGGGGTGTCTTCGGGGTTTTCGGCCAAGCCGGTGATCCAGGGCGCTTTGCGCGGCAGCACCGTTTCGTTCAGCCAGCGCTGCAGTTCGTCGGGCGGTACCGGCTTGCTGAACAGGAAGCCTTGCATGATGCCGCAGCCCAGGCGGTGCAGCACCTCCATCTGGCGCAGTGTTTCCACGCCTTCTGCGATCACGCGCAGCCCTAGCGAACGCGCCAGCGCGATGATCGCGGTCACCACGGCCGAACTCTGTGGAGTGATGCCCAGGTCGTTGATGAAGCTGCGGTCGATCTTCAGCTCCGAGATCGGCAGCGTCGTCAGGTAAGCCAGCGACGAATAGCCGGTGCCGAAGTCGTCGATCGAGATCTCCACCCCGATTTCATTGAGCCGGTGCAGCGAAGGGATCACGCTCTGCAGCTCTTTCATCAGACTGCCTTCGGTAATTTCGAGCACGATCATGCGGTGCGGCACGTTCACCGCGGCCACGCAGCGGTGGATGTTCTCAACCAGGTCGCTGCGTTCGAACAGTCGGCTCGGCAAGTTGACAGCGATCGAATCCGAGAAGCCGAAGGCCGACTGCCAGGCGCGCGCCTGACGTGCGGCCTCGCGCAGCAGCCAATCGGAAATCGGCACGATCAGGTTGGTTTCCTCGGCCAGCGGAATGAAGTCGCGCGGCTGCACCAGAACACCGTTGCGCATCCAGCGCATCAGCGCTTCGGCGCCGGCCATCTTGCCGCTGCGCACGTCGACCTTGGGCTGGTAATGCAGTACCAATTCGTCGCGCTCGATCGCCTTGTGCAGCGCGGTTTCCAGCTCCAGCTTCTCGCGCCCGCGGCCGGCCAGTTGCGGGCTGTAGATGGCGGCCGCGTCCTTGCCTTGCGCTTTCACCGAGTACATGGCCACGTCGGCGTTGCGCAACAGGTCAACTACCGAATGGCCATCGCGCGGGTAGATAGCCACCCCCACGCTGGCCGTGACGAAGCATTCCTGGCCACTGACGAAAATAGGCTCGCGCAAGCTTTCCAGCACACGGTCGGCCACGCGCTCGGCATCGGCGTCCGAGAGAACTTCAGGCAACAACGCCACGAATTCGTCGCCACCCAGGCGACCGACCGCCTCCAGCGACCGGTGCGAACGTGCGCCCATCGCTTCCAGGCTGCCTTCCATCAACTGGTCGCTGTGGCGGACGCAGGCGCGCAGACGCCGGCCCACTTCCACCAGCAGTTCGTCGCCGGCGCTGTGGCCGAGCGTGTCGTTGATGATCTTGAAGCGGTCCAGGTCGATCAGCAGCAGCGCGCACTGGTGCTGCATACGCCGCGCCTGGTCGAGCGCACGTTCGGCCCGCTCGAACAGTTGCCTGCGGTTCGGCAGGCCGGTCAGCGCGTCGAAGTTCGCCAGCTTGAGGATGCGGTCTTCGGCCGTGCGGCGGTCTGTGACGTCTTGAAGAACCCCCGTGTAGCCGGCGCTCTGGCCGTGGTCGTTGAACTCCGGTTCGGCTTCGACCTGGATGATTCGTTGGCGGCCGTCCAGCAACACGATCGGCACGTCGGCCGTCAGCACCGAGCTGTGGCGCAGAGCGTCGTGCAGCTGCCGCATGAAAGCGCGGCGGCTCTCAGGCGGCACCATCCGCAGCAGCAACCGCAAGCTCACTTCTTCGTGAGGTCCGAAGCCGCACACGCGCAGCGCCTCGGCCGACATCAGCAGGCCGGCCGAAGCGTCGCGTTCCACCGGCCGCCAGTCGAAACTGCCCATGCGCGCCAGGTCTTGTGCACGGGCCAGCTTGGCCTTGCTGCGTTCCAGTTCGATCCGCGTTCGCGAAGCCCGCAGCAGATAGTGCAGGCGCCCGGCCAGCAGACTCCACTGGTTGGCTTTGACGAAGAAGTCGGTGGCACCGGCCTGGAAGGCGCGGGTGATGGAGGCTTCGTCTTCCAGACCGGTCAGCATCAGCACCGGCGCGCTTTCGTAGCCCGGCATGCGGCGCAGCGCGCGGCAGGTGTCGAAGCCGTTCAGGCCCGGCATCATCGCGTCGAGCACGATCAGGTCGGGTGTGAACTGGCGCAGCTTTTCCAGCGCTGCCGTGCCCGAATCGGCTTCCATGACCTTGAAGCCGCGCTCTCGCAGCGCGGTCGCGGTCAACAGCAAGTTGACCTCGTCATCGTCCACCAGCAGCACTTCGGGTTGCGCTGGGTAGCTGGCGTCGGCGAAAGGATGCGCAGGTGTCATGAAGGATGTAAGGCCAGGGTGCGCTTCAGGGTCGGCTGGGACTTGCTTTCGTTCGAGTGGCGGCTGCTTTCACACGGACTTCATGCGGGGGTCACGCAGACTTTACGCACAGGGCCCGCAGCGGAGCATAGTTTGGAGCAGGGTCAGCGTCGCTTCCGATTCAGCCGTCAAACGGTCACTGTGCACATCCAGTTCCGAATCGGTCACGTCAATTGCGCCTTCGCCGTCCAGTTGCGGTCGCAGCCGCGCCTCAATCGCAGCGCACGGTGCCGACAAACTGCTTGCGCCGACACTCGCCGAAGACGACTTCAGCTTGTGCGCCAACTCGCAGACCGTGCGGGCTCGGTGCTCGGCCGAAGCCATCCGCAATTGCATCACGGCAGACTCCAGCGATGTCTGAAACACCGTCAGTATGCGTACCAGCAGGCCGCGGCTGCCGTCAGGGTCCAGTTCCCGCAGCCGTGCCAGCGCAGC
>JALYUN010000037.1 GCA_030853725.1 Pseudomonadota bacterium
GGGCGGTGCCGCGCGGCTCACCACCGACGCGCTCGGCGTGCACGGCGTCTGGGTCAACGGCGCCCAGGTGGCCGACGCCAGCGGCTTACTGGAAGGTGCGCTGCTGAAAGGCGAGTTGCTGACGGAGTTCGGTCAGTGAACCGCGGTGAGCAAAGCTTGCACGGCGCAAGGTCCGCAGCGCAGAAGCCCCGGCCTGTGCAGGCTCGTGGCGCAGGGCAGAAACTCTAGTCATGACAACGACCACCAGCGACCACTACGACCTCATCGTGATCGGCTCCGGCCCGGGCGGCGCCAGCTTCGCACAGCGCCTGGCGCCCTCGGGCAAACGCATCCTGATCCTGGAACGGGGCGACTACCTGCCGCGGGAAACGTCCAACTGGCGTTCGCAGGCGGTTTTCATCGATGGCCGCTACCAGGTCAAGGACACCTGGCACGACGCGGACGGCAACCGCTTCCAGCCCGGCCTGCACCGCTACGTGGGCGGCAACTCCAAGGTCTACGGTGCGGCGCTGTTCCGCTTCCGCGAACGCGATTTCGAAGCCGTCGAGCACGCCGAAGGCGTCTCACCGGCCTGGCCGCTGAAGTACGAACACTTCGAGCCTTACTACACCCAGGCCGAAGCGCTGTTCCACGTGCACGGCCAGCGCGGCGAAGACCCGACCGAACCGCCTGCGAGCGCGCCCTTCCCGTACCCGCCGGTGCTGCACGAGCCCCGCATCCAGACCCTGGACGAGCAACTGCGGCGGCAGGGCGTGAAGCCGTTCCACCTGCCGCTGGGCATCCTGCTCGATCAAGATGCGCAAGGTCGGCCGCTGCACCAGAGTCAGTGCATCCGCTGCGATGCCTTCGACGGCTTCCCCTGCCCGCTGAACGCCAAGGCCGACGCACAGGTGATGTGCATCGACCCGATGCTGGCCGCGCACGACAACGTCACACTGCTGACCGGCGCTTTCGTCACGCGGCTGCAGACCGACCCCAGCGGCCAGCGCATCAGCAGCATCTGCGTCACCCGCAAGGGCCTGGAAGAGCGCTACAGCGCCGACATCGTCGTTGTCGCCTGCGGCGCGCTCAGCAGCGCGCTGCTGCTGCTGCGATCGGCGTCGGACCAGCATCCGAACGGCCTGGCGAATGGTTCGGACCAAGTGGGGCGCAACTACATGCGCCACAACCAGTCGGTGTTGATGGCGCTGTCGCGCGAAGTCAACGACACCGTGTTCCAGAAGACCCTGGCCGTCAGCGACTACTACTTCGGCGCCGACGACTGGCCTTATCCGCACGGCCTGATCCAGATGATGGCCAAGTCGCACCCCGACCAGATTCGCGCCGAGGCGCTGCCGTCGTGGCTGGAATGGCTGCCCGACATGCCCTTCGAGAAAATGGCCGAACACGCGCTGGACTTCTGGCTGTCCAGTGAAGACCTGCCGCACCCCGACAACCGCATTTGTCTGGAATCCGACGGCCGCGTGGTACTGGCGCTGAAAGAGAACAACCTGCAGGCGCACCAGCACTTGCGCGACAAGCTGAAGCAACTGCTGTCGCAGGCCGACGCCCATACCCAGTTCATGGACCGCAATCTCTACTTCGGCAAGAACATTCCGATCGGCGGCACCGCGCACCAGGCGGGCACCGCGCGCTTCGGCAGAAACCCGGCCAGTTCCGTGCTTGACCTGGATTGCAAGGCCCACGAAGTCGACAATTTGTATCTGGTCGACGCCAGCTTCTTCGTTTCGATCGCGGCGGTCAACCCGACGTTGACGATCATCGCGAACGCATTGCGGGTGGCCGACATCGTCGGCCATCGCATGGGTATACAAACCAGCGAGGGGTTTTGAATGATGACCGCGGAACAACTGTTGGCCCACACCGACAGTGGCGAACTCTGGCCGCGCGAAGCCGGTGCGCCGCTGTTCACCGATCTCGACGCCGCCTACCAGACGGCCCTGGCCGTGCGGCGACTGCGGCAGGCCCGCGGCGACATGGCGCGCGGCTACAAGATCGGCTTCACCAACCGCAGCATCTGGGAACGCTATCGCGTCTTTGCGCCGATCTGGGGTACGGTCTGGGACCGAACGCTGAGCCAAACAGACGAGGCCGCGACGCTGTCGCTGGCGCACCTGTGCCAGCCGCGGCTCGAACCCGAGGTGGTGTTCGGGCTGCGGGCCACGCCGCCGCCGAATGCCGATTTGGCAAGCCTCTACGACGCCATCGACTGGGTCGCACCTGGCTTCGAAATCGTCCAGTCGCATTGCCCCGACTGGCGCTTCAGCGCCGCCGAGACCGTGGCTGACGGCGGTTTGCACGGGCGGCTGCTGATCGGCCGTCACGTGCCGCTGGTCGGTCTGGTCAGGGATGCCGATTCACTGGTGCAGTTCTTGGCCACCGCTACCGTGGGACTGCAACGCGGCGGCGCCGATGTCGAGTCGGGTGTCGGCGCCAACGTGCTCGACAGCCCGCTGCACGCGTTGCTGCACTTCGTCAACGAACTGCGTGCGTGCCCCGGCGCACCCGATCTGCAAGCCGGCGATGTCGTCACCACCGGCACCTGGACCGACGCTTGGCCGGTGCAGCGCGGTGAACGCTGGCGCGCCGATTTCGGCGGCCGGCTGCCCGCACTGGAAATCGCCTTCAGCGCCTGAAGGGATCCTGAACCACGCTGCATCCGACGCTCGAAACCCGCCATGAAAAAATCTGACAAACCCAGAGTCATCGTTGTCACCGGCGCATCGGCCGGCGTGGGCCGCGCCACCGTGCGTGCCTTCGCTGCCGAAGGCGCATTGATCGGCCTGATCGCACGCGGTGTAGACGGTCTGACCGGCGCCCAACGCGATGTCGAAGCGCTCGGTGGCACAGCGTTGGTGGTACCGGCCGACGTGTCCGACGCCGACGCGGTCGAGGCCGCTGCCGAGCGGGTCGAACGCGAACTCGGCCCGATCGACGTCTGGGTCAACGTCGCCATGACGACCGTGCTGTCGCCGGTCAAAGAGATGAAGGCCGACGAATACCGGCGCGTCATCGAAGTCAACTATCTGGGCTATGTGTACGGCACGATGGCCGCCTTGAAGCGCATGCTGCCGCGCGATCGCGGGCGCATCATCCAGGTCGGCAGCGCGCTTGCTTACCGGGGCATTCCGCTGCAGTCGGCGTACTGTGCTTCGAAGCACGCGATCCAAGGCTTCATGGACGCCTTGCGCAGCGAATTGATCCACGACGGGAGCAACGTCAACGTCTGCATGCTGCAGATGCCGGGCATGAACACGCCGCAGTTCGTCTGGGCCAAAAGCCGGCTGCCGAACAAGGCCCAACCGGTGCCACCGATCTTCCAGCCCGAAGTCGCCGCCGACGCGATCGTCTTCGCTTCGCACCACGACCGCCGGGAGATCTATGTGGGTCTACCCACCGTCAAAGCAATCGTCGGCAACAAGCTGTTCCCCGGCTTGCTCGACCACTACCTGGCGCGCACCTGTTACGAGGGTCAACAAACCGACGAGCCGCGCGACGAAGCTCAACCTGACAACCTGTTCGAACCGGTAGCCGGCGACCACGGGCCGCACGGCCCCTTCGACGCGCGTGCCAAAAGCTTCAGTCCCCAACTGTGGACCGACAAGCACCGCGGCGCAGTGGCGATGGGCTTGGTCGCGCTAGCCGGTGCCGGGCTGGCGGCGTGGCTCGGCACATCTTCCAGAACGCGTTGAGCTGCCAGATCTGGCGCAGCAGCGCGGGCAGTGGCGCGCCGATGCCGAACGGCACGCGGTGAACAGGGCGCACTGAAACCATGGCGAAGCCTGCCCCGCCAGACGGTCTGCCCACCCCCGCACGCTATTGGGCGATGCTGGCGATCGCCATCGGCATCACGATGTCGGTGCTGGATTCGGCCGTCGTCAACATCGCACTGCCGACCATCGCGCGCCAGTTCCACACCACGCCGTCGGCGGCGATCTGGGTTGTCACCAGCTATCAGATCGCCATCGTCACGCTGCTGCTGCCGTTGGCCGCACTCGGCGAACGCATCGGCTATGCGCGGGTCTACCGCGGCGGGCTGGTTGTCTTCACGCTGGCTTCGCTGTGCTGTGCATTGGCCGGCAGCTTGCCGGTGCTGGTCGGCGCGCGGGCGCTGCAGGGGCTCGGTGCCGCTGGGATCATGAGCAACAGCGGCGCGCTGGTGCGCTACACCTATCCGGACCGGTTGCTCGGCCGCGGTTTGGGACTGAACGCGCTGGTGGTGTCGATGGCTGCGGCCGCCGGGCCGTCGCTGGCCTCGGCGATTCTGGCGATCGGCACCTGGCCCTGGTTGTTCGCCATCAACGTGCCGATCGGGCTCTTCAACGTGGCGCTGGCGTGGCGCGCCTTGCCGGCTTCGGATCGCAGCCGAGAACCCTACGACTGGTTCAGCGCGGTGCTGAAC
>JALYUN010000041.1 GCA_030853725.1 Pseudomonadota bacterium
TGAACGCGCCGAGGCGTGGATCGCTGACTGCCTGACGCGCCATGCGCAGATGGCGGCCGTGGCAGCACAGTGGCCGCGTCGGCCGCGGGTCTACTTCGAGGAATGGGACGAGCCGATGATCAGCGCCATCCGCTGGGTCTCGGAACTGGTGGGCGTGGCCGGCGGCGACGTTGTCTTCGCCGAACTGGGGCTGCAGGCGATGGGTCGCAACCGCGTCATCGCCGACGCGCTGGAGCCGGTGCGCCGCGCGCCTGAAATCGTCGTTGGCTCCTGGTGCGGCAAGAAGTTCAGGCCCGAACGCGTGGCCGGGCGCAGCGGATGGGGTGCCATGCCTGCGGTGCGCGACGCTGAACTGCACGAGATCAAGTCGCCCGACATCCTGCAGCCCGGGCCGGCAGCGTTGACCGACGGGGTCGAGCAGTTGCACCGGCTGTTCGCGGCCTGGGCCCTCCGGCAGCCACCGGCATGAACGAGGTGAACTTGCGCACTGCAGTGGGAGCCGACGCACTGTGCCTGTCGGTGCTGGCGATGCAGGTGTTTCTGGACACCTGCGCCACCGAAGGCATCCGCCCGGCGATCGCGCGCGCGGTGCTGGGCGCCAATGCGATCGATGCGTTCAGCGCAGCTATTGCCGACGCATCGCGTTTTATGCGCGGCGTGGCTAGGTCGACCGCGGCCAGACCTGCTTCGAGTTGGAGGGTGAGTCGCATGAGAACCGGGTGATGACGAAGGCGTTGGTCGCCTCGCGCTGAGTCGGACAAGCGTTGCTCCTGTCCGCGTCGGGTGCCGTTCGGTCACCGGTTTTCGCTGTTCATCGCAAGTCGCTGGAACGAAGAGCGAGCTACGGCGACAGTGCAGTCATCGCATCCAGCGACCGACCCACTGAACGGAGCCCGACCATGAAGAACACACTCATCACCCGCAGCTTTTCCTTCGCTTTCGCCGCCGTGATGTCCCTGGCCATGCTGGGTGGCATCGATCGGCTCTCGCAGCCCGAGACTCCAGCGGCGGGTGCGGCGCAGTGGGCGCAAGGCGTTTCTGCTTCGCATGCCTGATGTGGGTCGCAGTCTGCAGCGCTGTCACTCCGACTTTGCAGCCGGATCTGGCGGCGTGCCTGCACGGCGTTCGCGCTACAGCGTGAGCGGCACTGCCCGACGGGGCGCCGGTTGATTTAGCCTCGGCATCGTGGACACCCTGGTTGCCGACACCTACCGCCAGCACAGCCGACGCGTGCTCGCCACCCTGGTGCGACTGCTGGGCAGTTTCGACGCGGCCGAAGACGCGCTGCACGATGCCTTCATCGCTGCCGCCGACAAGTGGCCGAAGCAAGGCATACCGGCCAACCCGGTGGCCTGGCTCGTCAGCACCGGGCGATTCAAGGCCATCGACCGTATCCGCCGCGACCGGCGCTTCGTCGCGGCCGACGACGCCAGCGAACAGGTCGAAGCCTTTGCCGATGACGCGCCCGGTTGGGAGCAGCGCTGGGACGAGCGCGATGCGATCGAGGACGACCGCCTGCGCCTGATCTTCACGTGCTGCCACCCGAGCTTGTCCGAAGCCGCGCGCATCGCGTTGACGCTGCGTGAAGTCTGCGGTCTGAGCACCGAGGCCATCGCCGGCGCCTGCCTGATTCCGACGCCGACCCTGGCGCAGCGCATCGTCCGTGCCAAGGCCAAGATCGCCGCCGCGCGCATTCCCTACGAAGTGCCGGGTGTGGCCGAAAGGCCGGCGCGTGTGGCCAGCGTGTTGCGGGTGGTCTACCTGGTCTTCAACGAAGCTGAATCGACGCGGGCCGTGCAGCTCGCCGATGAGGCGATCCGCCTGGCGCGACTGCTGCGCGATCTGCTGCGTCTAGCGCTGGCCGACGGCACGCACGAGGATCCCGAAGTCTTGGGCCTGCTGGCGCTGCTGCTGCTGCACGACGCACGGCGCGCGGCCCGCACCACGGCTGACGGCGACCTGGTGCCGCTGGAGATGCAGGACCGATCGCTGTGGAACCACGAGGCCATCGCAGAAGGCTGTGCGCTCGCGCTGCAGGCGCTGTCGCAGCACGGCTTCGGCGCTTACGCGCTGCAGGCCGCGATCGCAGCGCTGCATGCCGAGGCTGCCAGTACCGTTACGACCGACTGGCCGCAAATCGTCGGCCTGTACGACGCGCTGTTGCAGCTCGAACCGAGCCCGGTGGTGGCCCTGAACCGCGCAGTGGCAGTGGCGATGCGTGACGGGCCCGAAGCCGGTCTGGCGCTGATCGAGCCTTTGCGGCCTGCCCTTGCGGGCTATCCGGCGGCGGCGGCAGCGGCGGCCGACCTGTGCCGACGCGCGGGCCGCCTGGACCAGGCGCGGTTCCACTACCGGGAAGCCGCGACACTGGCGCGGCAAGAGCCTGAACGCCGTTATTTGCTGAATCGCCTGGCTGAACTGGGATGTTGAGAAAATTTCCGGGTCGGGTGTCGAAAGCGGTCGATACGGTTCGACTGCTTCAGGCTGGCGTCTGGCCAATATCCTCAAACCAAGGAGCACACCATGAGCACCACTCTCACCCCTTACCTCAGCTTCGACGGCAGGACCCGCGAAGCTTTCGCGTTCTATGAAAAAGCACTCGGCGCCAAGGTCGAGGCCATGATGAGCTACGACGACATGCCCGTGTCACCACAAAGCGGTGAAGGCGCCGATGAAGGCTGTGGCGGTCCGAGGCCCACCGGCCCCGGCATCATGCACGGCTCGCTGGCGTTGCCCGGCGGCGCCAAACTGTTTGCTGGCGATACGCCACCCGGCAAGAAGCACGACGGCATCAAAGGCGTCATGCTGGCGCTGGAACTCGACACGGTCGGGCAGGCACAAAAGGCCTTCGATGCGCTGTCGCAGGGCGGTCAGGTGGTGATGCCGATGGCGCCTTCGTTCTGGTCGAAGATCTTCGGCATGGTGACCGACCGTTTCGGCGTGTGCTGGGCTGTCAACGGCGAGTCGATTCCGCTCAAATGAAAAGTGCCACAGCTGGAATGACACCGTGAAGTACCTCTGCCTGGTCTACCTGGACAGCGAGCGCTGGAACGCCTGCAACGACGCTGACTGCGCCGCTTATGTGCAGCAGCTGGTGTCGGGTCAGCACCTGCTGGCCGCCGATGCGCTGCACCCGGCGCACACCGCCACCACGGTGCGGGTGCGCAACGGGGAAGTCAGCCTGTACGACGGCCCTTTTGCCGAAACGCGCGAAATGCTCGCGGGCTTCTACCTGGTCGACGCCAAGGACCTGAACGAAGCGGTCCGGCTGGCTGCCGGCATTCCGCCAGCTCGCTACGGCAGTATCGAAGTGCGGCCGGTGCGCGAGCTGCAGGTCTAGCCGAGCCGCTTAGCGCCAATCAGGCGGGCGCTTGTCGATGAAAGCCTGCACGCCTTCGAGTGCGCAGTCTTCCATCATGTTGCAGGCCATCGTCGTTGCCGCGTCGTCGTAGGCGGCGGCGATGCCGGTTTCCAACTGGCGGTAGAACAGGGCCTTGCCGAGCTTGATGGCGGCGCGCGGTTTGGCAACGATCGACGCCACCAGCGCTTCCACCGCCGTGTCCAGGTCGGCCAGAGCCACCACGCGGTTGACCAGGCCTTTCTCGCGTGCTTCGTCGGCACTGATGAACGCGCCCGTGACCAACATTTCGAACGCGGCCTTGCGCGCGACGTTGCGACTCAGCGCCACACCCGGCGTGGAGCAGAACAAGCCGAGATTGACGCCGCTGACGGCAAATTTGGTTTCGCGAGCGGCCACTGCCAGGTCGCACATCGCCACCAGTTGGCAACCGGCAGCGGTGGCGATGCCCTGTACCCGCGCCACCACCGGTTGCGGCAGCGCCTGGATCGTCAACATCATCCGAGCGCATTGCGCAAACAGGCGCTGGTAGTAGGCCTGCGACGGTTCAGCGCGCATTTCTTTCAGGTCGTGGCCGGCGCAAAAAGCCTTGCCGGTGGCGGCGATCACCACCACGCGGGCGGTCTCGTCGGCGGCCACCGTGTCGAGCGCGCGCTGCAATGCCGTCAGCATCGCTTCGGACAGCGCGTTGAACGCGGCCGGGCGATTCAGTGTCAGGGTGACGACACCGCGCGCGTCCTGGTCGTGCAGAACCAGGTCGCTGGTTATCGTTGTGCCGACCTTCGTCGTGCCGATCTTCGTCGCGTTGTCGTGCAGGATATCGTCGTTCATGGTGTCTCTCTTCATTCGATCGCGTCGGTGCTCCTGGCCCGTTCGCGAAGTTGGAACTTCTGGATCTTGCCGGTGCTGGTTTTCGGGATCGGCTCGAAGCGAATGTCGCGCGGGACCTTGTAGCCGGCCAGCAAGCGCTTGCAATGGGCTACCAACTCGGCTACGGTCACGCTCGATCCGGCCTTGAGTTCCACGTAAGCCAATGGGGTCTCGCCCCACTTCGGATCGGGCCGCGCCACCACAGCGCAGGCCAGCACCGCGGGGTGGCGGTAAAGCGCGTCTTCGACCTCGATCGAGCTGATGTTCTCACCACCCGAGATGATCACGTCCTTGCTGCGGTCCTTGATCTTCACGTAGCGGTCGGGCTCCAGCACCGCCAGGTCACCGGTGTGGAACCAGCCGCCTTCGAATGCGGCCGCGGTCGAAGCCGGGTTCTTCAGGTAACCCTTCATCACGATGTTGCCGCGGAACATGATTTCGCCCATGGTCTGCCCGTCGGGCGGCACCGGCTGCATCGTTGCCGGGTCCATCACCGCCA
>JALYUN010000050.1 GCA_030853725.1 Pseudomonadota bacterium
GGGCGGTGAAGATCTTGGCGTTGGCGGCCAGCAGGTCGGCGCGTTCCATGCCGGGGCCGCGCGGGCGTGCACCCACCAGCAACGCGTAGTCGGTGTCCTTGAATGCCGTGTTCGCGTCGCCATGCGCTTGCATGCCGTGCAGCAGCGGAAAAGCGCAGTCTTCCAGTTCCATCATCACGCCCTTGAGCGCCTTCTGCGCTTTCTCGTCGGGGATCTCCAGCAACTGCAGGATCACCGGCTGATCCTTGCCCAGCATTTCGCCCGAAGCGATGCGAAACAGCAGGGCGTAACCGATCTGGCCGGCAGCGCCGGTGACGGCCACACGGACGGGTTGCTTCTGGGTCATCGAAGGCTCCTGGTTGTGATGGATGGGGTAAATCCCGAGATCGATTCTAGGCGCGCGCCTCCGGCGAACTCTTGTGTCTTATGCAAGACAATGGCGTATGCGTACGGTTGCCATCCCTGCCCATTCCGCGCTTTCAAGCCAGTCCCCGACCCCGGCTTTCCGTCCGCTCTACCGACAGATCAAGGCTGCCATCGTCGCCGGCTTGCAGGCCGGCGAGTGGCAGCCGGGTCAGGCGATCCCCAGCGAGTTCGAACTGGCAGCGCGCTTCGGCGTCAGCCAGGGCACGGTACGCAAGGCGGTCGACGAGATGGCGGCCGACAACCTGCTGGTGCGGCGCCAGGGCAAGGGCACTTTCGTCGCGACGCATGCTGAACCAGCCACGCAGTACCGCTTCCTGCGGCTGATGCCTGACGGCGGCGCTGAACGGGCGGTCCCCTTGGAACGGCTGTTGCTGGATTGCCGCCGCCTGCGCGCGCCGGCCGATGTGGCCCGCGCTCTGGCCTTGAGCAGCGGCGAAGCGGCCGTGCAGGTGCGGCGGTTGCTGCTGTTGCCCCGGTCGTCGGCGGCCGTGGGCGCCGCCGGGGCGACACCACTGGTGTTCGACGATCTGTGGTTGCCGGGCAGCTTGTTCGCCGGGTTGACGGCCGACCGGCTGGCGGCGTGGCGCGGGCCGCTTTACCGCCTATTCGAGGCCGAGTTCTCGGTCCACATGGTGCGTGCCGAAGAAAAAATCCGCGCAGTAGCCGCCACGGCCGAAACGGCGCGACGCTTGCAGCAGCCTGTGGGCATGCCTTTGTTGTCGGTCGAAAGACGCTCGTTCACCTACGACGACCAGCCCGTCGAATGGCGCCGGGGGCTGTATCTGACCACGGCCCACCACTACCGCAGCGAGCTGAGTTGAGCATGTCCGCGCTGCTGTGTACGTCTGCTGCATTGCAATAAACTCGTTCGTTGACATGCAAGAAATTGCAAGGACGCCGGCGCTCTGGCTTGAGCAGGGCGGCGGCAAATTCGCTACCCGGAAGAAAAACACCATGGCTGAAAGCACCCGCGAGAGACCCGGCACGATGCGCCTGGTGGACGCTACGAAATATCGGCTGCCAGCCGCGGGATGGGTATCGATCCTGCACCGTGCAAGCGGTGGTCTGATGTTCGTGTTGCTGCCGCTGATTGTCTGGTTCTTCGACACCAGCCTCAGCTCCGAGAGTTCTTACGAAAATTTCACCGCGGCATTCATCACCGGCATCGGTTTCGTGCCGGGTTTTTTGGTCAAACTGGTATCTCTGGCACTGATCTGGGCCTTCTTGCATCACTTCATCGCGGGCGTTCGTCATGTCTGGATGGACGTGACCCACAGTGTCAGTCTGGCGCAAGGCCGTGTGTCTGCCATCGTGGTGCTGACCAGCAGCCTGTTGTTGACCGTGGTCTTGGGCGCAAAGCTCTTCGGCTTGTATTGAGGTAAGCACACGATGTCAGTCAATTACGGTTCCAAGCGCGTTGTCGTCGGCGCGCACTACGGCATGCGCGACTGGCTCAGCCAGCGCGTCACCGCTACCCTGATGGCGGTCTTTACCGTGGTCCTTTTGGCGCAAGTCATCTTCGTCAAGGGGCCGATCGGCTACGACGCCTGGGCAGGTATCTTCGCTGCGCAGTGGATGAAGCTGCTGACGCTGGTGGTGCTGGTGTCGCTGGGCTGGCACGCCTGGGTCGGCATGCGCGACATCTGGATGGACTACGTCAAGGCGGTGGGCCTGCGGCTCGTGCTGCAGGTGCTGACGATCGTATGGCTGGTGGGCTGCGTCGGCTGGGCGATCCAGGTGCTGTGGCGCCTGTAGCAATCAACAAGGACAAGCAAGAGATGGCAGACATCAAGGCGCCCGCGGGCTTACAGGTCAGTGCGTTGCCACGGCGGCGCTTCGATGTGGTGATCGTCGGCGCTGGCGGCTCCGGCATGCGGGCTTCGTTGCAGCTTGCAATGGCCGGGCTCAATGTGGCTTGCTTGTCGAAGGTGTTCCCGACCCGCTCGCACACCGTGGCGGCGCAGGGCGGCATTGGCGCCAGTCTCGGCAACATGGCCGAAGACAACTGGCACTATCACTTCTACGACACCGTCAAAGGAGGCGACTGGCTCGGCGACCAGGACGCGATCGAGTTCATGTGCCGCGAAGCACCGAAGGTGGTGTATGAGCTGGAACACATGGGCATGCCCTTCGACCGCAACCCCGACGGCACGATCTATCAGCGCCCCTTCGGCGGCCACACCGCGAACTACGGTGAGAAGCCGGTGCAACGCGCCTGCGCCGCGGCCGACCGCACCGGCCACGCGATGTTGCACACGCTGTACCAGCAGAACGTCAAGGCGCGTACCAACTTCTTCGTCGAATGGATGGCGCTCGACCTGATCCGCGACGCCGACGGCGACGTGATCGGCGTCACCGCGCTCGAAATGGAAACCGGCGACGTTCACATCCTGGAAGCCAAAATCGTGTTGCTGGCCACCGGCGGTGCCGGACGCATCTTTGCCGCCAGCACGAACGCCTATATCAACACGGGCGACGGCATGGGCATGGCGGCGCGTGCCGGAGTGCCGCTGGAAGACATGGAATTCTGGCAATTTCATCCGACCGGCGTGGCCGGCGCCGGAGTGCTGCTAACCGAAGGTTGCCGTGGCGAAGGCGCGATCCTGCGCAACTCCGATGGCGAACGCTTCATGGAGCGCTATGCGCCGACGCTGAAGGATTTGGCGCCGCGCGACTTCGTCAGCCGCAGCATGGACCAGGAAATCAAGGAAGGGCGCGGTTGCGGTCCGAACAAGGATTACATCCAGCTCGACATGACGCACCTGGGCGCAGACACCATCATGAAGCGGCTGCCGAGCGTGTTCGAGATCGGCCACAACTTCGCCAATGTCGACATCACCAAAGAACCGATACCGGTGGTGCCGACGATCCACTACCAGATGGGCGGCATTCCCACCAACATCCACGGGCAAGTGGTGGCACCGAAAGACGGGGACCCGAATGCGATCGTGAACGGTCTGTATGCGGTGGGTGAGTGCTCTTGCGTCAGCGTGCACGGCGCCAACCGGCTGGGGACCAATTCGCTGCTCGACCTGCTGGTGTTCGGCCGCGCGGCCGGCAACCACATCGTCGACGCCGGCCTCAAGGAACGGACCCACAAACCGCTGCCGACCGATGCGGGCGACGCTTCACTGGCACGGCTGGCGAGGCTGGACGCCTCCACCGACGGCGAATACGCGCAAGACGTGGCAAACGATCTGCGCGCCACGATGCAAAAGCATGCCGGCGTGTTTCGCACCCAGGCTACGCTGGACGAAGGCGTGCGCGAGGTGAAAGCCATCGCCGAACGCGTCAAGAAAATCGGCCTGAAGGACAAGAGCAAGGTTTTCAATACCGCGCGCATCGAAGCGCTGGAAGTCGACAACCTGATCGAATGCGCGCTGGCGACGATCGTCTCTGCAGCCGGCCGCACCGAAAGCCGCGGCGCCCACACCGTCGACGACTATCCCGACACCCCCGAACACCCGAACGGCCGCAACGACGCGGAATGGCTACGCCACACGCTGTGGTACGCCGAAGGCAACCGCCTCGACTACAAGCCCGTGCAGTTGAAGCCCCTGTCGGTCGAGTCGGTGCCGCCGAAGGTTCGGACGTTCTAAAGGAAATTCAGATGACGAAGCGCACTTTCCAGATCTACCGCTACGACCCCGATACCGACCAAAAGCCGCGCATGCAGACGCTGGAGGTCGAACTCGACGGCCACGAGCGCATGTTGCTCGACGCGTTGAACAAGCTCAAGGCGGTCGACCCGACCTTGAGTTTTCGCCGCAGTTGCCGCGAAGGCGTGTGCGGATCGGACGCGATGAACATCAACGGCAAAAACGGCTTGGCGTGCCTGACCAACATGCTCACGCTGCCGGGCACGATCGTCTTGAAGCCCCTGCCGGGCCTGCCCGTGGTGCGCGACCTGATCGTCGACATGACGCTGTTCTTCAAGCAGTACCTGAGCATCAAGCCGTACCTCGTCAACGACACCCAGCCGCCCGAGAAAGAGCGGCTGCAAAGCCCCGAAGAGCGCGACGAGCTGAATGGCTTGTATGAATGCATCCTGTGCGCGAGCTGCAGCACCTCTTGCCCCAGTTTCTGGTGGAACCCCGACAAGTTCGTCGGCCCGGCCGGTCTGTTGCAGGCCTACCGCTTCATTGCCGACAGCCGCGACCAGGACACCGGTGCCCGGCTCGACAATCTGGAAGATCCGTACCGGCTGTTCCGCTGCCACACCATCATGAACTGCGTCGATGTGTGCCCGAAGGGACTGAACCCGACCCGGGCCATCGGCAAGATCAAGGAACTGATGGTGCGCCGCGCAGTATGAGATGACCCAAGTAGTCGACGAACGCACCTTGAGCAAACTGCGCTGGCGCTGCCGCCGCGGATTGCTGGAGAACGACTTGTTCATCGAACGTTTCTTCGAGCGCTACGGCGACGCCATCACAATGCCGCAGGCCGACGCGTTGATGGCGTTGATGGACCTGGGTGACAACGATCTGCTGGATCTGTTGCTCATGCGCAGTGAACCACAGGGTGAACTCGACCGGCCCGAGGTGGTTGAATTGCTGGCGCTGATGCGCCCCGGCGTTAGGCGCCGATCTGCTGTGCTACTGACTGTTATCGAACCGGAATCACGAAGCCAATGAACCGATCAAACAAGGAAGGCCAGCCCATGAATGCATCCGACGTCAAAGCCACGCTGTCTTTCTCAGACGGCAGCCCCAGCATCGACATGCCGATCTACCAGGGCACGATCGGTCCGGACGTGGTCGACATCCGCAAGCTCTACGCGCAGACCGGCAAGTTCACCTACGACCCCGGTTTTTTGTCGACAGCGGCCTGCCAGTCGGCCATTACCTACATCGACGGTGACAAGGGTGAGTTGCTCTACCGCGGCTACCCGATCGAGCAACTGGCCGAGCACTGCGACTTTCTCGACACCTGCCATCTGCTGCTGTATGGCGAGCTGCCGAACCAGACCGAGAAGCACGACTTCGACAAGCTCGTTACCAGCCACACGATGGTCAACGAGCAAATGCAGTTTTTCTTGCGCGGTTTTCGCCGCGACGCGCACCCGATGGCAGTGCTGACCGGGCTGGTGGGTGGCATGTCGGCTTTCTATCACGACAGCACCGACATCTCGAACCCGGTGCACCGCGAGATCAGCGCCATTCGGCTGATCGCGAAGATGCCGACGTTGGTGGCCATGGCCTACAAGTACGGCGTCGGCCAGCCCTACATCTACCCGAAGAACTCGCTCAGCTACAGCGCCAACTTCATGCGCATGATGTTCGGCAACCCTTGCGAAGAGTACGAGCCGAACGAAGTGCTGGTGCGCGCCATGGACCGCATTTTCATCCTTCATGCCGACCACGAACAGAACGCTTCGACGTCGACCGTGCGGCTGTGCGGTTCCTCGGGCACCAACCCGTTCGCGGCGATTGCGGCCGGCGTCGCCTGCCTGTGGGGCCCGGCGCATGGCGGTGCCAACGAAGCCGCGCTGAACATGCTGGGCGAAATCCAGAAGAACGGCGGGGCCGAGAAGATCGGCGAGTTCATCAAGCAGGTCAAGGACAAGGACTCGGGTGTCAAGCTGATGGGGTTCGGGCATCGGGTCTACAAGAACTACGACCCCCGCGCCAAGCTGATGCGCGAAACCTGCCACGAAGTGCTGGACGCGCTGGGCTTGCACGACGACCCGTTGTTCAAGCTGGCGATGGCTCTGGAGAAGATCGCGCTGGAAGACGACTACTTCGTCAGTCGCAAGCTGTACCCGAACGTCGACTTCTATTCCGGCATCGTGCAGCGTGCCATCGGCATTCCGGTCAGCCTGTTCACGGCGGTGTTCGCGCTGGCGCGTACGGTGGGCTGGATCGCGCAACTCAACGAGATGATCGGCGACCCGGAGTACAAGATCGGCCGTCCTCGCCAGCTCTACACCGGATCCATGCGTCGCGAAGTCAAGGAAATCGCCGAACGTTAGGCCCCCACGCTCCCTGCCGTTCGCTGCCCCCCAGGGGGGCGTTCGCTGGCCGCCCGGCGAAGCCGGTTCCGCGGCTCTACTTGGTCGAGACGGCTTCCCGCTTTCGGCGGGTTAACGGAGTTCGGTCGTCAGCAGCGCGACGATGCGTCTGGCGTTTTCGCCGGTGTCGAGGGCGCCGGTCGAGTTCTGCACCGTGACCGTGGTCTTGTCGGCTTCGCCTTTCAAAGCCACGCGGTAACGCACCGCTGCAGCCGGGTCTTTGCCGCCGCTGAAGAGCTTGTTCCACCAGCTGGGGCCGTCCTGGCCGGCGCTGCGCGGGTCGACATAGCGGACGTAGTACAGGCCGCCTGCACGGTCGCGGTCTTCGACTGTGAAGCCGCCCCGGTCCAGCGCCAGGCCGACCCGGCGCCAAGCACGGTCAAAAGCCTCGTTGACCACCAGCGACGTGGCGCCGGTGGCGCCGACTACACCCGCAGCACCTGCTGTCGTCGCCGACTGCACCCGTGCCGGGCCGTCGGGTGCGGCAGCGACTGCGGTGGCGGCGAATTCCTTCTTGGCACCGAGCGAGACCATCAGGCGCGACAGCATCTCGGCTTCCAGCTGCGGGTCGCTTGGGCGGGCAACCCAGGTCGTGCTGTCTTTCTGACGGTCGGTGTAGATCTCCTGCAGCCCGCGGTGCGAGATGTAGATCTCGCTGCCCTGCGGCGTGCGCTCGACCCGGGTGCGGTAGCGGTCGCGCTCGCCGGTGTCGTACAGGCCACCCAGGACGCGGCCGATGCTGTTGCGAATCACGTCGTTCGGCAGCTTGGTGCGGTTCTCGGCCCACTCGGTCTGCAGCACGCCGATTTGGGGGCTGTTCTCGATCAGCGTGAAGCCGGCCTGTTCCCAGAACGCTTGCAGTTGCGGCCACAGTTGCTCGGGCGACTTCGGCACCACCAGCCAGCGCTCCTGGCCGTCACGCCCGACGTGGATGGCGCCTTCGGTGGCCACAGCCACGGTCGGCACCGCAGCCGGGTTGGTTGCGGGGTTTGCGGCATTCGAACGCGGTGCGCTGTCGACGGCCGACGCACTGACGACGCCGCCTTGCGGCTTGTAGCGCGAATCACCAGCCAGCTGCGTCAAGTCCGGCGGTATTTCCAGCCCGGTGCTGCGCGCACTGCCACCGTTGCGGTAGTCGGCCTTGCCGCCGTCGAACATGCCTTCGATCGAAGAGCAACCACCCAGCAGCAAAAGCGCAGCCGCCAGGGCCGTCAGGCGGGTGCCAGCAGGCGGCTTTACAGACATTGGATTCACGTTCTCTAACTCCGTCGCGGCCGCGTTGCGGCCATGGGTGTGCAGATCAAGGCACCGCAGCGCCCGTGCTGAAGCAGGGCCCGCGCTCAAGCGGCCAGCAGCCCGACTTCGCGCAGTGCCTGGCCGACTGTTGCCTGGCCGGCTTCGGTCAAGGGCAGGATCGGCAAGCGCAGGTGTTCGGTGCAACGGCCCATCTGCGCCAGCGCCCACTTGGCTGGTGCCGGACTCGGCTCGCAGAACATCTGCCGGTGCAGCGGCAGCAGCCGCAGGTGCAGCGCGGCAGCCTGGCGGGCCTGGCCTTCGATCGCGGCCATGCAAAGTTCGTGCATCAGGCGCGGCACCACGTTGGCCGTCACGCTGATGTTGCCTTGGCCTCCCAGCAGCATCAGCGCCACTGCGGTGGCGTCGTCGCCGGAATAAATGGCAAAGCCCTTCGGTGCCTGCTTGATGAGCCAGGCCGCGCGCTCGATGTTGCCGGTGGCTTCCTTGATGCCGACCACACCGGGCAGCGCTGCCAGTCGCAACACGGTGTCGTGCTGCAGGTCGGCCACGGTGCGACTGGGCACGTTGTAGAGCACCATCGGCAGGTCGACGGCTTCGGCGACAGCCCTGAAGTGCTGATAGAGGCCTTCCTGCGAAGGCTTGTTGTAGTAGGGCACGACCTGCAGCGAACAGTCGGCGCCGACTTCCTTGGCGTAGCGCGTGAGCTCGATGGCTTCACGGGTGGCGTTGCCTCCGGTACCGGCCATGATCGGAATGCGGCCGGCGGCGTGTTCCACCGCCAGACGCACGATCTCGCAGTGTTCCTCGACCGTGACGGTCGGCGATTCGCCGGTGGTGCCGACCACCGCGATGCAGTCGGTCCCTTCGGCCACGTGCCAGTCGATCAGCGACTTCAGCGCGGCGTGGTCGATGCTGCCGTCTGCGGTCATGGGTGTGACCAGGGCGACGATGCTGCCGACGATGGGTTTCATGGCGGAATCCGGGGTCTGTGGAAGGTCGTCTGTGAAAGGTCGGTCGCGGCGGGCTGCCATCAGGGCCGCTGCCTGCAGTACAACGGCGGGAGTTTAGCCGGCCGGGCTGTAGGTTCGGTCGTGAAGCCGCGCGGCAGCGGCACTGAGCTCGTGGCGCGGCGGCTCGCCACTGAAAGCGGCGCGGCGAATGGCGACGATGCGCTGCACAAAGCGTCCGTGTTCGGTTCCGGGCACTCCGGAAGATTCATGTTCTGTTTCCGGACCCTCGAAGCCGTCTTCGTATGCCACCACGTGCAGACTCGCGCAGGCCTGCAACAGTTCCCCAGGCTTCAGCAGAAAGTCCTCGCGAGTGGGCCGGCCGATAGACTGCTGGCCGTGGGCGAAAGTTTCATGAATGAAGACGCCGCCTTCGTCCAGCGCCGCCAGCAGCGCGGGCCACAGCGGGCGCCACAGGTAGTTGGTGACTACCACGCCGTCGAAGTGCCGCCCCGGCAGCGGCCAGGGCGCGCCTTCCAGGTCGGCGACGACAATCTCGGCCAGCTCGCGCAGTGGCTCCAGCGCTGCAGCGTTGCGATCGACACCGGTCACCTCCAGCCCTTGGGCCAGCAGCCACTGCAGATGGCGCCCGCTGCCGCAGGCCACGTCGAGCACGGTGCCACCGGGCGCGATCAGATGCGCGAAGCGGCGCACCCAGGCCGAGGGTTGGGCCGATGCATGCGTGGTGTGGATCATCGAGAACCGATCAGAAACAAGCCCAAACACGATTGGCCAGGTCGAAGGCCAGGTCCGGATTCAAGTAGGCAATGAAGACCAGCGCCAGCGCGACGGCGGCGGCCGTGAAGATCGCAGTACGCCGCAACTTCATGCCGTCGCCGCCGATGCCGGCCGGATGCGCACGATGGCGTCTTCCCGCACCGGCAGGTTGATGAACGCGGCGCAAATTCCGAGCGCAATGGCAATGCCCCAGACCACGTCGTAGTTGCCGTTGATCTCGTACAGCTTGCCGCCCAGCCAGGCCCCCATGAATGAGCCGAGCTGATGCGACAGAAACACGAAGCCGCCCAACATCGACATGTATTGCACGCCGAAGATCTGCGCCACCAGCGCGTTGGTCGGTGGCACTGTGGACAGCCACAGGAAGCCCATCACCGCAGCGAACACGTAGACGCTCATCGGCGTCAAAGGCGCCCACAGGAAAACGCTGATGACGACGGCGCGCAGCAGGTAGATGGCGGCCAGGATGTAGCGCTTGGGCATGCGCTGCCCCAGCGTGCCGGCGGTATACGTGCCGAAGACATTGAAGAGCCCGATCAACGCCAGCGCGGTGGTCGCCACCGACGGGTTCATGTGGTGGTCCTTCAGATAGCTCGGCATGTGCACGCCGATGAACACCACCTGAAAGCCGCAGACGAAGTAGCCCGCCATCAGCAGCCGAAAGCTGCGGTAGGCGAAGGCTTCGCGCAGCGCCGCGCCAATGCTCTGCTCGACCCCGGTGGGCGCAGCGCGCGGCGGCTCTTTCAGCCCGATCGCCAACGGGATGATCGCGAGCGACGCGATGCCCAGCACATAGAGCGCGTTCTGCCAGCCGCTGCCGTCGATCAACCAGGCTTCCAGCGGCACCATCAGGAATTGGCCGAAGGAACCGGCGGCGGCGGTGATGCCCATTGCCCACGAGCGCCTGGTCGGGTCGACGTTGCGCGCAATCACACCGTAGACCACGGCGTAGGTGGTGCCCGACTGCGCCATGCCGAGCAGGATGCCGGCACTGCCGGTGAAAGCCAGACCCGAGGTTGCGAGTCCCATCAGGATCAGGCCGCCGGCATACAGCACGCT
>JALYUN010000070.1 GCA_030853725.1 Pseudomonadota bacterium
GAACTGCTGTGGCCCGGGGTGGCGCTGGATGTCGGGCGTAACCGCTTGCGGCAGGCGCTTTCGGCGCTGCGCGCGCTGCTGCAGCCGGCCGACGGCAGCGGCGCGGAGGTGCTCGACGCCGACCGGACCTGGGTGCGCGTGCACCCTGGCCGGCTGGAATGCGATGTCTGCGATTTCGAGCGGCAGGTCCGCGCCGGCGACATCGCGGCGGCGCACGACGTGTACCAGGGCGAGTTCATGCCCGGCTTCTACGACGAATGGATCGTGTACGAACGGCGCCGCCTGGCCGACCTGCACGAAGCGTTGCTGGCCCCGGTTTTTTTCGGCCCACCGCCGCCACGCCCTGAGGCCCACTGCCGCGCGGGTCCCGAGACGATTCCCTGTTATTTGACCCGCCATTTCGGCGGTCCGGATACGCTGGAACGGTTGCTGGCAGTCGTGCAGTCGCAGCGGCTGGTCACACTGCATGGTCCAGGGGGCAGCGGCAAGACCCGGCTCGCCGCCCAGGCGGCGCGCTGCCTGCAAGACGCTGCGCGCCGCCCCGACGACACGGAGCCGGCGCGTTTCGAGCTGGTGCTGTACGTGCCCCTGGCCGCTGCGGTCAGCGCCCGCCATCTGCTCGAAGCCGTGGCCGCAGCCATGCAGGCGAGCGTCAACGGCGACCTCCGGCAACGCCTCGTCGCGCTGTTGTCGGGGCGTCGCGTGCTGCTCACATTGGACAACGCCGAAACGCTGGACGCCCAAGCCGATGCGGCGATCGGCAACCTGCTGGCCGCGCTGCCGCTGGCGCATGGGTTGGTCACGTCGCAGCGCTTGTTGGCGCTGGACGGCGAATCCGTGTTCGAACTGGACGGTCTGGCGGTCGCTGACGGGCGTGCCCCGATTGCCGGGGAACCCGAAGCGTCCCCGGCCGTGGCGCTGTTCATCGACCGGGCACGGGCCGCGCGGGCTGACGTGCGACTCGACCGCGAGCAGAGGCAGGCCGTGGTCGAAATCGTGCGACTTCTGGGCGGGATGCCGCTGGCCATCGAACTGGCGGCCTCGCGGATTCGGTCGCTGGCACCGACCGAACTGTTGCAGCGTTTGCTGCAGGACGCCGGCACGCCCATGCTCGACCTGCTGGCGCGCCCCGCCCGCCCGGCCACGGCCGACCTGCGCCATGCGTCGATGCGTCACATGCTGGACTGCAGTTGGCGAGAGCTGCTGCCGGTGCACGACACGCTGCTGCAGCGCATGTCGGTGCTGCAGGCGCCCGCCACGTTGGATGTGCTGGCGGCGGTGACCGGGATGGACAGCCATGCGCTGCAGTTGCGTGTCGACGAGTTGCTCGACCTGGCGCTGGTCCAACGGATGGACGGCGGCCCTGCGGGGTCGGACGTTGGAGCCAGTGCCTACGGATTGCTGGGCCCGGTGCGCGAATATGCGGGGGAGCGGCGCAGCCCCGAAGTCGCGCGCGCAGCGCGCTCGCGTCTGCGCGCCTGGCTCACGGCGCAACTCGGCGGCAGCCCGGCCGCGCGAAGCCGCCTGCAGATCCTGCAGGGTCCGCACCAGCAGCAGATGATGACCACGGCCGTGGGCGACGGCGAGGCCGGGGCGGCGTTGGCTCTGGCGGTGGCGGTGTACGGCTACTGGACCCGCGCGATCGTGCCGCTGGCGACCGTGCAGGCGCTCGAGGCGGCGCTGCAGGAAGCCGATGACCATGATCTCGGTGTTCGAGCCGACGTGCTGGACCTGCTGGCCTATGCCCGCCTGTGTCAGGGCGGCGGCGAGGCGGCGCTGGCCCATGCCGAAGCTGCGCTGGCGCTGGTTCCGGCGCCCGACGCATCGCACGCCGAAGGCGTAGCCTTGACTCGGCGCAGCATCGTGCTAACCCGCTGGGCCTGGGTCCGATGTGGCATCGGGATGCATGACGAGCGCGGCAACGTGGCGCTTTCGCAAGCGCTGGAATCGGCCGAACGCAGCGGCGCCCTGCAGGCGCAGGAGCAGACCTTGCGAACGATGGCCATGGTGCGCCTCAACGTTTGCGAGGACTTCGCCGGCGCCGAAGTCCTGATCGCCCGGTGTCAGGCCATTGCCGAAGGTTTGGGGGACGCGGCCATGGCCAGCGCCCGGTTGTACGACCGGGCGACGATCTGGGCCTGGACCGGCCGCGTCGACGCGGCGATCCAGGTCTATCGGGGCCGGATACGACAGGGGCGCTCCGACGGTAGCCCGTTGATGGTCTATGGCACGTTGCGTCAGCTCGGTCGGGTGCTGGTGCGTGAGCGCCGCTTCGCCGAAGCCGCCGATGCGCTGCGCGAAGCCATCGAAGGCGCCTGGAACGAGCACAACCTGATGGAACTGACGCACGCGCTACTGCACCTGCCCGATGCGCTGGTGCATGGGGCGCAACTGGAGCTGGCCGCGCGGCTGCAGGGCTTCGCGTCGTCGCAGTTTCACAGGCTCTTCGGCACCCTGAACCGGATCGAGGCGCGCGAGTTGCAGATCACCCGCCGGCTGTTGCGCCTGCGCCTCGGTGCGACCGAGACCGACGTGGCGCGGATCGCTGGCTTTGACGAAAGCTTCGCGTCGGCGGTGGCACTGGCCTTATCGACCGGGTCCAGCGGCCCACCGAGCCTGCTGCCGGCATCGCATGGTTCGTCGCCGGTGCCAGGATGCTGAACGGCTAGCGCCAGTCGCTGGCCGCGTCCAGCGACTGGCGGTCGGCGCTGGTCAACACCAGGCTCGCTGCGCCGGCCAGTTCCTGCCATTGCGCCACGCTGGTAGCGCTGGCGATCGGCGCGCTGATGCTGTCGCGCCCGATCTGCCAGGCCAGCGCCACTTGCGCAGTGGTCGCGCTGTGCGCTTGGGCCACCGCATCCAGCGCCGCCAGGATCTTCGTACCGCGCTCGTTCAGGTACTGCTTGACACCGTCGCCCCGCGGGCTCTTCTTGAGGTCGGCCTCGCTGCGGTATTTGCCAGTGAGAAAACCCTTCGCCAGGCCGAAGAAGTTGATCACGCCGAGGCCATGCTTCACGCACACCGGCTCCAGCGCTTCTTCGTACACCTGGCGTTCGACCAGATTGAAGTGTGGCTGCAGCGTTTCGTAGCGCGGCAGGCCCAGACGTTCGCTGGTGGCGATGGCCTCAGCCAGCCGCGCGGCGCCGTAGTTGGAGGCACCGATGGCGCGGACCTTGCCCTCGGCAATCAACTCGCCAAAGGCGGCCAGTGTGTCTTCCAGCGGCGTGTCGCTGTCGTCGTCGTGCGACTGGTAGAGATCGATGCGGTCGGTCTGCAGGCGCTGCAGCGAGTCGTGCACCGCCTGGCGAATCCAGCGCCGCGACAGTCCCTGGCGGCCGCGCCCTTCCTCGCTCGCTTCGTCGCCCATCGGCTTGCCGACCTTGGTCGCGATCAGCACCCGGTCGCGCTTGCCGGACTGTTTCAACCAGCGCCCGATCGTGGCTTCGGACTCGCCGCCACTGTGGCCCGGCGCCCAGCGCGAATAAACGTCGGCGGTGTCGATGCAGCTGAAGCCACTGTCGACGAAGGCGTCCAGCACCGCGAACGATGTCGCCTCGTCGGCGGTCCAGCCAAAGACATTCCCGCCGAGTACCAGCGGGGCGGTTTGCAGGCCGGATCGGCCGAGCGGGCGCATCTGCATGGTCGATATTCCTTCAGAGGATGTAACGCGACAGGTCTTCGTCTTTGGCCAATGCGGCCAACCGGTCGTTGACCATCGCGGCGTCGACCGAGACGGTCTGGCCGCCGCGGTTCGGCGCGTCGAAGCTGATCTCGTCGAGCAGGTGCTCCATGACCGTGGCGAGCCGGCGCGCACCGATGTTTTCGGTGCGCTCGTTGACCTCGAAGGCGATCTGCGCCAGCCGCTGGACGCCTTCGGCGGTGACCTCGAGCGTGACGCCTTCGGTCGCAAGCAGCGCCTGATACTGCTTGATCAGGCTGGCGTGGGTGCTGGTCAAAATGGCTTCGAAGTCGGCGACCGAGAGCGATGCCAATTCGACCCGAATCGGAAACCGGCCCTGCAACTCCGGGATCAGGTCGCTCGGCTTGGCCAGATGAAACGCACCGCTGGCGATGAACAGCATGTGGTCGGTCTTGACGATGCCGTACTTGGTGCTGACAGCGGTGCCTTCCACCAGCGGCAGCAGGTCGCGCTGCACGCCCTGGCGGCTGACCTCGGCGCTGCTGCTGCCTTCGCTGCGATTGGCGACCTTGTCGATCTCGTCGATGAAAACGATGCCATTGCCTTCGGCGTTCGCCAGAGCCGCCGCGCGAATCTCGTCTTCGTTGACGAGCTTGCCGGCTTCCTCTTCCACCAGCCGGTCCAGCGCTTCGCGGATCTTCAGCTTGCGGGTCTGGTGCTTTTGTGGCGTCATCTGGCTAAACAGGCCCTTCAACTGCTCGGCCATTTCTTCCATGCCCTGCGGGCCCATGATCTCTAGCGAGGGCTTCGATTCGGCCAAGTCGAGTTCGATTTCCTTGTCGTCCAACAAACCTTCGCGCAGGCGCTTGCGCATCACCTGGCGCGCGGTGTTGTCGCTAGGCTTGTCTTCGCCGACGAAGCCGATGCTGCGGGCTTCCTTGGCGTCGCGCGCAGGCGGCACCAGCACGTCGAGTACCCGCTCTTCGGCGGCGTCTTCCGCGGCGGCGCGGCGGCTCTTGATCTGGCGGTCGCGTTCCTGCTTGACGGCGACTTCCATCAGGTCGCGGATGATCGAATCGACATCCTTGCCGACATAACCGACCTCGGTGAACTTGGTGGCCTCGACCTTGATAAAAGGCGCGTCGGCCAGGTTCGCCAGGCGACGCGCGATCTCGGTCTTGCCGACGCCGGTGGGGCCGATCATCAAAATATTCTTGGGTGTGATCTCGTGCTTGAGCGAGCCTTCCACACGCTGGCGCCGCCAGCGGTTGCGCAACGCGATCGCCACGGCACGCTTGGCACCGTGCTGGCCGATGATGTGGCGGTCGAGTTCGGAGACGATCTCCTGGGGGGTCATCGACACAGTGCCCCCAAGACGCCTACGGCGTCGTCCCCCCGAGGGGAAGCATCCGGCTTGGGGCGGCCCGGCGCCGGATGGCTGCGGCCGAGAACGATCATTCGAGAACCTCCACCGTGTGGCTCTGATTGGTGTAGATGCAAATGTCGCCAGCGATCTCGAGCGCGCGCTTGACGATCTCTGCGGGCGCCATCGCGGTGTGGTCGAGCAGCGCCCGTGCGGCCGCTTGGGCAAAAGCACCGCCGGAGCCGATCGCGACGATGCCGTGCTCGGGTTCGAGCACGTCACCGTTGCCGGTGATGATCAACGAGCAGGTGGCGTCGGCCACCGCCAGCATCGCTTCCAGGCGACGCAGCACGCGGTCTGTGCGCCAGTCTTTGGTGAGTTCGATGGCAGCGCGCTGCAAATGACCCTGGTGGCGTTCGAGCTTCGCCTCGAAGCGTTCGAATAGCGTGAAGGCGTCGGCGGTAGCCCCGGCAAAGCCGGCCAGCACTTTGTCGTGATACAGCCGCCGGACCTTGCGGGCTGTGGACTTGACGACGGTGTTGCCAAGCGTGACCTGCCCATCGCCGCCGAGCGCGACGACCGCGCCGCGGCGCACGCTGAGGATGGTGGTGCCGTGATAGGTTTCCATGGGTCAAGCGATGGTGGGGGTGGACCTGCAGCGATCAAGGCCCTGCGCGAGCGCAGCGCAGCGCTTCCAACAAGTAGAGCCGTCGAACCGGTTTTGCCGGGCCGCCAGCGAACGCCCCCTCGGGGGGGCAGCGACCGCAGGGAGCGTGGGGGCTAAACC
>JALYUN010000089.1 GCA_030853725.1 Pseudomonadota bacterium
GCAGCGGTCTACCCGACGCAGCCCGGTTTGCCCGGCGCGCCGGGCTTCGGTGGTGCGATCTCGCCGGCTACCGCATGCAGCCTCGAGGCCGGGCCTGACGGCGCTGGCGGTGTCGCCGGGCTCGGCACGGCATCGTTCATCTTCGGGCTGTCGCCACAGAACTTCATGGCCGCTGGTCAGCTGCTGGGAGTCAACGAGAGCCTGACCTCGCTCAACGGTCGGTACCGCATGGTGTTGCGGACGGGCTTTTTCCTGTGCACCGAGCGTCCGGACGGGAGCTCGGTGTGCGCCAACCCGCTGCCGGCCGGCACCGCCGGGGACCAACTCCGCATGCAGACCGACGGCAACCTGTGCCTGTACCTCCAGGACAAGGTGCTCTCGTGCAGCAACACGTCGGCGCATGCGGGTGCTTACCTGATGGTGCAGGAGGATGGCCGTGTCGTCGTTACCGACGGCGTCAAGACTTACTGGAGTGGGCCATGAAGGCTGCACGGGCACTCGGCAGCGCTGTGCTGGCGTGGCTCTGCGTCCTGCTCGCGGCAATGCCGGTCCATGCGCAACAGCGTGCGCGGCCGCTGGCGGCCAACGTGGCGGCGACGCTGCCTTGCCCGAGCCGGCCCACGGCCACGCCGGGGCCCGACTTCAGCGGGCAGTCGCTCCAGTTGGCCAACTTTTCGCACAGGGACCTGACCAATGCGAATTTCAGCGGCGCGAACCTCGGCGGTGCCAATTTCATCCGCGCCAACCTCACCGGCGCCAACTTCAGCGGCGCGCAGTTCACCGCCAGCGGCAGCGCTGCCCGCCCGGCCGATTTCACGCTGGCGACGCTCGACAGCGCCTGCTTCATCGGCGCGAAGTTCCAGGCGCCGACCTATTTCACCTACGCGACGCTCACCGCGGCCGATTTCTCGAACACCGATCTTTCCACCGGCAACGCGATCTTCGGCGACCAGCCGCTGATCTTCGTCGTCAATGATCGAACGCGCCGGCCGCGCTTTCGCGACACGGCGATGAACTGCGAGTTCATCCCGCAGTGGCCCTTGCTCGACTTGACGCGGGCCCGGATCGCGCAGTGCCTGCCTCAACTGATCGTGGCCAATTCACCGCGTGACTTCTCCAATGCGATGTTGGCCGGCGTCGACCTCTCGGGACAGGTGCTCGACGGCTGGAAATTCACCAACGCCGAACTCTTCGAGGCCAACTTCAACCGGGCGAGCCTGCAAGGCGTCGATCTCCGCGCCGCCAGCCTGCAAGGCGCGCAACTCAACAACGCGAACCTCTCCGGCGCGACCCTGGCCGGCGCCTTCCTCTCGAACGACAACGGAGGACAAATCTCGAACGCTGCTGCGCTGAAAAGCGCGCACCTGCGCAACGCGAACCTCTCGAACACCCAGTTGTCGGGGGTCGACTTCTCATTTGCGAACCTCTACGGCACCAACCCGGCGGCCAATTCGCCCTGCGGGATCGACAGCAAGGGCTTCACGAAGGGATGTGCCAGCGTGCACGGCGCACAGATGACCGGCACCACGTTCGACGGCGCCTATCTCTACGGACTCGACCTGACCGATGTCTCGGCCACCGGCGTCAGCTTCAGGGGCTCCATCCTCGCCGGCGCCGATTTCTCCGGCGCCAGGATCGTCACGAATCCCGCGACCGGCACCAACACCAGCTTTCTGAGGGCGTACCTGCAGGGTGCCAACCTGAAGTCGGCGCGCCTGCAGTGCAGCGGTGCGAACTGCTACGACCTGACGGACGCCTTCGTCGACTTCGTGCCCAGCGGGAGCAACCTCTATGTGCAGCTCAGCGGTACCAACCACAACGACTTCGCCGGTTGCCCCACCACGCCGGACCCTGGCTCGAAGAAGCCCGTCTGCCGCCAGGATGTGTGCGTCTGGGTGAACTTCGGCAAGGCAACGGTCATGCCCCCCAACACCTCCTCGTTCACCTGCCCCAGCCACCAGCTCGGCCCGTGCGGGCCGGCCACCCCCGATGGCAGCAACGCGATGTGGGCGAGCCAGCTCGACCTCAGCAAGCCCGGCACCGACTCGGGTGTCCCGCCTGGCTGGTACGACTCGCCGGCCAGCTACTCGCCGGCCTCGAAGCCCGAGGCCGTGTGCGGCGGCCGCGGCGCCGCCGCGGCGGTGCTGAACTGGTAGTGCCTTCGGCGCCCCGTTCATTCAGGAGACGAGCATGACCACAAAGCGCAACGGCCGCCATGTCCGCAACGAACTGGCTCGGCGCGGTTATGCGCCCGACCCTCACCGTCCCGCAGCCGCTCCAACAGGGTCGGGCGGCATCACGCGCCGCCACTTCCTCGGCAGCGCGGCGGGCGGCAGCCTGGCGCTGGGGATACCGACGCTGCTGGCCGCGTGCGGCGGCGGCGAGGACGCTGCACAGCCCGAGACCGAACGGCGCACGCTGTTCTTCAACTTCGCCCATGAGGATCACGACGCGACCGAGCACTTCCTCGTGTTCGGCGGAAAACATCGCCCGCTCGTGAAGGTCAAGGACGCACCTGGCGTGTTGGCCCGCGAGCGTGCCGGGAATGCGTTCCTGCGGAGCGTGCCGGACGACCAGATCACGCATCACATCGACGACTTCGAGATGCCGGCCAGCATCGCCGTCATGGTCTATGTGACATCGAAAGTCGACCACGCGGCCGGCACTTGGGAAATGTCGTCGATCGTGCAGATCATTCCCAGCTCCGGCGCCACGACGGCCCTGGCACGTGCGCAGGCCCTGGGGCTGTTGCCACGCTCGTTGAAACGGCAGCGCTACGGCCAGCCTGCGGCCCAGACCGTGGCCGACCTCGTCGATGAATCCGCGCTTCTCGACAGCAGCGATCACGCGCGCACGCTCGTCGCGATGCTGCCCGACCTGCTCTCGGCGGACCCCGGTTCGGCCCAACACATCAACACCTCGCACATTCAGCAGCAGCAGTCCCAGCTTCGCTTTCTGGCTGCCACGATCGAGAGCCTCGGGCCCGCGAAGCCGCAGCAACAAGCGGACAAGGCGAACGCGCAAGGCTGGGCGACGCTGGTGCCCTTCAACGACGAGGCCGACCACCCCATCTTGAACAGCATCGGCTTGCGTGCGTACATGCCGGACTGGAACACCGATGTCGAGCGGAACGTGACGAGCGTGATGCGCACGGTCACGTCTTCGGTCAAGAACGACGAGACGCTCGGGATCAACATGACGGGCCTCGGGCCGGCCGCCCCCGGTGACCGTTCGTCGGCCGGAAAGCTGTGGAACCGCACGGATGGGCAAGCGTCTGTCGAACGCTCACTGGCCGACCCGCCTTCAGCGCTTGCGGGGTGGACGTTGAATGGCGCCAGCACCATCCCGGGGCTGTACTTCAACGGGGTGACGGTCGGGCCTGCCGACGCCAAGGGGGCCGTCCCTGTGACGCTGCCGAAGATCCTGAACCTGTTCCTGCGCTTCCTCGGCGCATGGGCGACGTTCCGCGATGTCAACGGCAACATCATCGCGATCAAGGACCTGCCAGCAGGAACGATCCCGGGGACCGATCTGGCGCGCGACGGCCTGAACAAGGACCAGACGGCCTTCCTCGGCCTGGTCCCGCCCCCCTACACCGTGGCCGGCATTCCGGTGGGCCCAGGCTGGCTCTCACCGTTGATCCTGGTGCCGCCATCGGTGAGCAGCATCGAGTACCAGTTCGCCGGCCTCGGCTTCAACGGATCGTGGCACGACCCGAGCGGCATCATTCCGATCGGCGGCACCCTGACGGGTCTGGTCAACTTCGCCATTCCGCTGCTCTTCATGGCCGCGGGCGTCTCGAATCTGGAGCAGGGAATCCGGGACGTGCTGCCGTTCCTGTCCGCCATCGTCGGCGAACTCGTGGCCTACATCGCGCCGTCGTTCGACTGGTCCGCGGCGCCAGACGCCTTGCAGGTCGTCGCGTTGTTCGGGCGCCTTGTGCTCGCCATCGTGAATGGCTTTTACGGCAAGGGGGTGACGCTGCTGGTCGCGGCGCTGGTGAAATACCTGGCGGTGGCCGAGATCGTCGATGCGCTCCCGATCGTCGGGCTGGTGGCGCGAGCCGTGGCCGCAGTCATCGGGGAGATCGTGCTCGCGGAGACGCTGATCGAGGTCGCCCTCTCGGCGCCGATCTCCGGCGTCACTCTGGTCGGCACGCACGAGCTGAAGGTCACGGTCACCGGCGACCCGAATCACGCCGGAAACCTGCCCACGTCGCCGCCCGGCTACGGTCCCCTCCACTACAAGGTCACGTATCAGTTCGACAGTGGGGCGATCCACACGATGGATGCGGTCCCGCTGCCCGATCCGTTGCCCGATCAAAAGAAGCTGCCGATCCGGCTGGTGGTGCCGCGCGGCGGCAAGGTCTGCGTGTCGATCGCCCTGTACGCCAACAAGACCGGTGCGCCCGACGGACAACGCGAGTTTTGCGCCGCCAAGGGAACGACCGGCCCGCAAGACAACACCATCGACAACCTGCCGGACATCGTGCTCGAGGAAATCAAGATTCCCATCGTCGCCGGCACGCGCTACATCCACACCAGCAAGACGCAGCTCGACAGTCAGGGGCGCCATTACTGGCTGGCCGACCCCAGCGGCGCGAACGCACCGCCGTACATCGCGCCTGGCGAAGGCCAGCAGAACGGTCAGCTCGGCGCACTGCGCAGCATCACGGTGCGGCAGGACACGTTGGCCCATCCCGGCTACCTCGGCTACTCATGGCGCGCGTTCAGCGCCGGTCTGCTCGACTGCACATCCGGTCAAACCGGGCAACTCGACCAGGCGGCCAACCTCAGCACCGATCTCGGCAGGGGCGGCCTGAATGCGCAGAACGGTTACGCAATGTCGCCTTGCGGCCTCGAGGGCGGCGGCACCAGCGGCTTGACCGTCGCCTACAGCCTGCTCAACGAAGATGGGCGCAACATCTATTTCGATTCCACCACGCGGCATGTCCGCCCCATCTCGCTCGCCAGCCCGCCGACCTTTCTCCCGCCGGCCCCGGGCTCGCCGTCCTCTTTCGGTCAGCTCAATTTCGACTCCACCCGGCTGCTGCTGCA
>JALYUN010000090.1 GCA_030853725.1 Pseudomonadota bacterium
GCTGATGGCAGACAACAAGGTCGCCGCAGGATCCCTTGCCGGCAGCGGGCGCGACGGTCGCATCACCAAGGGCGATGTCCTCAGTGCGGTGGCTGCGGCACCGAAGCCGGGTTCCAAGCCGGCCAACGCAACCGGCAGCGCAGCGCCGCGGGCCTTGCCGACGGTGGCGGCGCCCGGCGTGCAGAACCTGGCCGACCGACCCGAGCAACGGGTCCCGATGTCGCGGCTGCGCGCCCGCATCGCCGAACGTCTGATCCAGTCGCAGAGCACCAACGCCATCCTGACCACGTTCAACGAGGTCAACATGGCCCCGTTGATGGAAATGAGGAAGCGCTTCCAGGAGCGCTTCGAAAAGGAACACGGCGTCAAGCTCGGCTTCATGAGCTTCTTCGTCAAGGCCGCGGTGGCGGCGTTGAAGAAATACCCGGTGATCAACGCCAGCGTCGACGGCAACGACATCGTCTACCACGGCTACTTCGACATCGGCATCGCCGTGGGTTCGCCGCGGGGCCTGGTCGTGCCGGTGCTGCGCGACGCAGACCAGATGGGCTTTGCCGACATCGAAAAGAAGATTGCCGAATACGGCCAGAAGGCGCGCGACAGCAAGCTCGGCATCGAAGAACTTATCGGCGGCACCTTCAGCATCAGCAACGGCGGCACCTTCGGCAGCATGCTCTCGACGCCGATCATCAACCCGCCCCAGTCGGCGATTCTGGGCGTGCATGCGACCAAGGATCGTGCGGTGGTCGAGAACGGGCAGATCGTGATCAGGCCGATGAACTATCTGGCCATGTCGTATGACCACCGCATTATCGACGGGCGCGAAGCCGTGCTGGGGCTGGTGGCGATGAAAGAAGCGCTAGAGGATCCGTCGCGTCTTCTGTTCGATATATAGCCCACCCCCGAAGCGCCTTCGGCGCTCCGCCTCAAGGAGCCACCGCTAACGGCCCGGCGAAGCCGGTTCCGCGGCGGTTGCTCGGTAAACCTCGAGTTTTCCATGCCTACCAAGAACTTCGACGTGATCGTGATCGGCGGTGGCCCCGGTGGCTACATCGCTGCCATCCGCGCTGCCCAGCTCGGTTTCAACACTGCTTGCATCGACGAGTGGACCAACGACAAGGGCGGCCCTGCGCCGGGCGGCACCTGCACCAATGTCGGCTGCATTCCGAGCAAGGCGCTGTTGCAGTCCAGCGAGAACTTCGAGAACGCCGGCCACCACTTTTCGGACCACGGCATCGGCATGTCGGGTTTGACGATCGACATTGCGAAGATGCTTGGCCGCAAGGACACGGTAGTCAAGCAGAACAACGAA
Organism: Pseudomonadota bacterium; assembly: GCA_030853725.1. GTDB lineage: Bacteria > Pseudomonadota > Gammaproteobacteria > Burkholderiales > Burkholderiaceae_C > Rubrivivax. The sequence goes on from JALYUN010000090.1 coordinate 1,313, forward strand.
GGCATCCTGTATCTCTTCAAGAAGAACAAGGTGGCGTTCTTCCACGGGCGCGGCGCGTTCGCGCGTGCCGCAGATGGCGGGTACGAGATCACAGTCGGCGACGAGACCTTGCAGGGCAAGCACATCGTCGTCGCGACCGGCTCGGTGCCGCGAGCATTGCCTGGCGTACCTTTCGACGAAAAATCGATCTTGAGCAACGACGGCGCGCTGCGAATCCCGTCGGTTCCGAACTCGCTGGTGCTGATCGGCTCGGGCGTGATCGGGCTAGAGATGGGTTCGGTCTGGCGCCGCCTGGGTGCCGAAGTTACGGTGCTGGAAGCGTTGCCCACATTCCTGGGTGCGGTCGACGAGCAGATCGCCAAGGAAGCGCACAAGGCTTTCGTCAAGCAGGGCCTGAAGATCGAGCTGGGCGTGAAGGTCGACGAGGTCAAGGTCGACGGCGAAGCAGTCACCGTCGCCTGGACCAATGCCAAGGGAGAAGCGCAGACCTCGAGGGTCGAGAAGCTGATCGTCTCGATCGGCCGCGTGCCCAACACCGAGGGCCTGAAGGCCGACGCGGTCGGGCTGAAACTGGACGAACGCGGCGCGATCGTTGTCGACGACGACTGCAAGACCAACTTGCCGAACGTGTGGGCGGTCGGCGACGTGGTGCGCGGTCCCATGCTGGCGCACAAGGCCGAGGAAGAAGGCGTGGCGGTGGCCGAGCGCATCGCCGGGCAGCACGGGCATGTCAACTTCCGGACGATTCCCTGGGTGATATATACCCATCCGGAAATCGCCTGGGTCGGTCAGACCGAGCAGCAATTGAAGGCCGAAGGCCGTGCCTACAAAGCCGGCAGTTTTCCGTTCATGGCCAATGGCCGCGCGCGGGCGATGGGCGACACCACCGGTCTGGTCAAGATCCTGGCGGACGCCAACACCGACGAGATCCTGGGTGTACACATCGTCGGCCCAATGGCCAGTGAGCTGATCAGTGAGGCTGTGGTCGCGATGGAGTTCAAGGCCAGCAGCGAAGACCTGGCGCGCATCTGCCATGCGCACCCTTCGTTGTCCGAGGCTATGAAGGAAGCGGCATTGGCTGTCGAAAAACGCACCTTGAATTTTTAGGGGAGCTTTGCGCCCCCACGCTCCCTGCCGGTCGCTGCCCCCCGAGGGGGCGCTCCGCTTTGGCCCGGCGGAGCCGGAGGCTCGCTGCTACTCGGTTGAATGTATGTGCGATGTCGGTTCGTGAGTTGTATGCGGCCACGCTTTTGGAGCGCGGCTACACCAGCGATGCCGCGCAGCAGCGTGGCATTGCGGCGCTCGAGCGCTGTGAGAACGAATGGATCGCCTATAAGACGCGGCGGTCCAGCACGCTGCGCAAGCTGCTGCTGAAGCCGGAAATTCCGCGCGGCGTCTTCATGTATGGCGGGGTCGGGCGCGGCAAGAGCTTTCTGATGGACTGCTTCTACCAATCGGTGCCGCTGACGCGCAAGACGCGGCTGCACTTTCACGAGTTCATGCGCGAGGTGCACCGACAGTTGCAGGAACTGAAGGGTACGGCCGACCCGTTGACGGTGCTGGGCGCGCAGATGTCCCGGCGCTTCAGGTTGATCTGCTTCGACGAGTTTCATGTCGCCGATGTGACCGATGCGATGATCCTGTACCGGCTGCTCGAATCCCTGTTTGCCAACCGCGTGAGCATCGTCACCACGTCGAACTTTCACCCCGACGGGCTGTACCCTAACGGGCTCCACCGCGACCGCATCCTGCCGGCGATCGAATTGCTGAAGCAGAACCTGCAGATCGTCGACGTCGACGACGGCACCGACTACCGGCGCCTGACGCTGGCCAGCCTGCAGATGGTGCTGAGCCCGCTCGGACCCGAAGCCGACGCTGCGCTCGAGGCCGCCTACGAACGGCTGGCCGAGGCCCGGGACGAAGCGCCGGTGCTGCAGATTGAACACCGTGTCGTACCGTGCCTGCGCCGTGCCGGCGGGGTCGTGTGGTTCGACTTCCGCACCTTGTGCGGTGGCCCACGGTCCCAGAACGACTACCTGGAAATCGCGTCGCGCTTTCACACCGTGCTGCTGTCCAACGTGCCGCAGATGCCGCCCAACCTGTCCAGCGAGGCGCGCCGCTTCACCTGGCTGGTAGACGTTCTGTACGACCGGCACTGCAAGCTCATGATGTCGGTGGCGGTGCCGGTGGATGCGCTGTATACCGAAGGACCGCTGGCGCACGAATTCCCGCGCACGGTATCGCGCCTGCACGAAATGCAGTCCAACGCGTACCTGAGCCTGGCTCGGCGCGAAGTCGACACCTCCCTGGTCTGAACAGCCACGCCGATTCCATGCGTAAAAGCCTTCTCGCCCTGGCCCTGGTCTTGTTGCCGGTTTACGCCGGTTCGCAGATCGACAGCCATGACGCGATCAAGCAAGAAAAGCGTGTGCTGGAGCAGGCGTTGCAGAACCAGGTAGCCGAATGTCAGACCCGTTTCGTCGTCAGCGATTGCGTCGAGCAGGCGCGCCGTCAGCACCGGATTGCGATAAAGCCGCTGCAGGACCGGGAGATGCGCCTGGACGACGCAGAGCGCCAGCGCCGTGCCGATGCGCGGCGGCAGTCGTTGGACGAGAAAGCACGTTTGGCCGCCGAACAGCCCGCACCCGCGCCGCCCACCGACCTGCATTTGCGCCAGAGCCCGAACCTGTCGTCATCTACGCGCGGAACTCCGGCAGCATCGAAGGCGGCTTCGATGCCAGCCGTCGATCCGGCGGCGCTGGAAGCGGCGCGCGGTGCGGCTGAAAAACGGGCTGCCCTAGATGCGGCCGCTGCGGCTCGTGCCAGGGCGACCGAGCGGGCGCGTGCCGCTGCAGCAGCGCAGGCGAGGGTCGAAGCAGCGCAATTGCGTGCTGCCGAACAGCTCGAAACCCAAGCCCGCGTGGCACGCAAGCAGGCCGAGCGCGCGGCCCGGGGTAAGTCCAGTGCGCCGCTGCCGATTCCGTCCGGCGCGGCTTCTTCTGCGATTGCGCAGCCGCCGCCGCCGGGTGGGCGCTAGCAGCCGATACCAGCGGATCTCAGCGCAGGGCGTCGACCCGCGCCATCGCCAATGACAAGTTGTCGCCGCCGCCGCGGGCGCGCTGGCGCGCTTTACCAATCAGCATCTCGCTGGCTTCGCGTGGCGGAAGTGCATGCACGATCGCGCCGATTTCCTTGGGCGTGAAGTAGTGCCACAAGCCGTCGCTGCAGGTCAGCAAGGTGTCACCCAGCTCCAGCCGCTCTACGCGCCATAGCGTCACGGGCGGGTCGGCATGGGTACCCAGGCAGCCGGTCAGCAGGTTGGACTGGGGGTGCGTGTTGGCCGCTTCTTCGGTGATCTTGCCTTCGTCGATCAGGCGCTGGACGAAGGAATGGTCGATGGTGCGCCGCATCATCTCGGCGCCGCGAAAGTGATACACGCGGGAATCACCCGCATGCACCACGTCACAGCCCAGGTCGGGTGTGATGCAGAACGCGGCGACGGTGCTGTGCGGTTCTTCCTCGGCCGTGATCGCGGTCAACTTGATCATCAGGTGCGATTCGAGCACCACCTGCTTCAGCATCTCTGCGGTGTCGTCGATGCCGGGCACATAGCGCTCGAAGATTTGCCGCGCGGTCAGCAACACCTGGTCGGCCGCCTTGCGCCCGCCGCTCTTGCCACCCATGCCGTCGGCAATCACGCCCATCAGGGCGCCTTCGCTGCGCGGGTGGCCGATGATCTCGACCTGATCCTGCTGGTATGCGCGGTCCCCGCGGTGCAAACCGGTTGCTGCGGTGAACCTGAAACTCTGGGCAGTGGCCATCATCGCGACGAATATAAACTTGGCAGTCCTTCTGATGTCGTGCAGCAATGGACGAGAACCTGCATTCTCCGCAACGCCACCTGATCGAGTTGCGCATGGAACATGCCGACCTCGATGATTTGATCGACCGCAGCCCCGCGGCGCTGCCGCTTGACGACTTGGGCCTGCGTCGTTTGAAGAAGCGCAGGCTGTCGTTGCGCGATCAGATCTCGCAGCTAGAGCTTCGGCTGTTGCCGCCCGAGCCGGCCTGAAGCCTCAGTGCCGGCCGGTTGCCCCGAAGACACTGAGCGCCCCCCTCTCGGGGGTAGCCAACGAAGAGAGCGTGGGGATCCCCTGCTGGGGCACGCATCCCTTGCCACAGCCGTTGCAGCGGCGTTTGCGGTCGACGGGCCGATCGCGCAGCAAGAGCCGGGCTTCATCCCGCGCCCCCAGCAGGACCTGCTGGCCGAGCGCGTGGCCGAAGCCCTGGAAGCGCGCGAAACCCTGGTGGCCGAAGCCGGCACCGGCGTCGGCAAAACCTTCGCCTACCTGGTGCCGCTGTTGCTGTCGGGTCGCCGTGCACTGGTCAGCACCGCCACAAAAAGTTTGCAAGACCAATTGTTTCTGCGCGACCTGCCGCGGCTGGCGCACGCGCTGAAGGTGCCGGCGCGGCTGGCGCTGCTCAAAGGCCGCAGCAGTTATCTATGTCGTCTGCGCTTGCAGCAAGCCGTGGCCGGCGCCCACCTGCCCGACCGCTTCGCGGCGCGTGCGCTGCAGCGTGTCAGCCTCTGGGCGCAAGGCACGCGCAGCGGCGATTTGGCCGAAATCGAAGGGCTCGACGACCGGTCACCGGTGATCCCGTTGGTCACCAGCACGCGCGATAACTGTCTGGGCAGCGAATGCCCCGAGTTCCGCAACTGCCATGTGATGCAGGCGAGGCGCGAAGCCATGGCGGCCGACCTGGTCGTCGTCAACCACCATCTCTTCTTCGCCGACCTGGCTTTGCGTGACAGTGGTGTGGCCGAACTGCTGCCGACGGTGGATGCCGCGGTCTTCGACGAAGCACACCAGTTGGTCGAGGCCGGTGTGCAATTCCTGGGTACAACGCTGGCCACGGCGCAGGCGCTCGACCTCGGGCGCGACCTACTGGCCGCAGGGCTGCAGCACGCGCGCGGCCTGCAGCCCTGGCACGACCTGCGCGCCGCTATCGACCTTGGCGCAGCCGAGCTGCGCTTGTCGGCGGCCGGCGCAGCAGCGCAGCGCGGCGAGATTCGCGGCACGCTGAAGCTGCGATGGGAGGAGCGGGCGGCCGAACTCGGTGCGCCGCTTGCGGCACTGCGCAAGGCCGCGCTGGAAGCCGCGGATGCGATCGGCAGCGTATCGGAAACCGCGCCCGATCTGCCGCGCCTGGAACAGCGTTGCCGCGCGCTGGCGGCGCTGGCCGATCGCTTCGCGGTCGATGCCGAGCCCGACCACGTGCGCTGGATCGACTTGACAACGCAGCAAGCCCGGCTGGTGGAGTCACCGCTGGACATTCGCGAGATGCTGCAGGCGCAGCGCAAACAGGGCCCGCGGGCGTGGATATTCACCTCGGCCACGCTCGGTGACGACGAAGCGCTCAGCTGGTTCACTGCCAGCACCGGGCTGGAGGATGCCAGCCGGCTGCGGGTCGGCAGTCCTTTCGACTATCCGGCCAACGCGCGGGTCTGGGTGCCCCAGCAGTTGCCGCTGCCAAACGCCCCGGGCCACGCGGCTGCAGTCGGCGCACTGGCCGCGCGCTGCGCTACAGCGCTGGGCGGCCGTACTTTCGTGCTGACCACGACCTTGCGCGTGCTGCCGCTGGTGGCCGACGCGATCCGGGCACAGGTGGCCGCCAGTGGCCACGAATTGCGGGTACTGGTGCAGGGCACTGAGCCGCGCCGGGCACTGCTGCACCGCTTCGGCAGTGGCGAGGGCTGCGTGTTGGTGGGATCGCAGAGCTTCTGGGAAGGCATCGACATGCCGGGCGACGCGCTGCAGTGCGTGCTGATCGACAAGTTGCCGTTCCCGCCCCCGGGCGACCCGCTGGTCGAAGCGCGGGTGCGGCAACTGCGGTCCCAAGGACGCAACCCGTTCGACGATTACTTTGTCGCCGAAGCGGCGATCTCGTTGAAGCAGGGTGCCGGGCGACTGATTCGCACCGAGTCCGACCGCGGTTTGCTGGTGATCTGCGACCCGCGGCTGCGCCAGATGGGCTACGGCAGGCGACTGATTGCGGCACTACCCCCGATGACGCTGCTGAATGACGAAGACGCCGCCATCGACTGGCTAGAGCAGCTTGCGCTGCAGCATTGAATCAACGAGCGGCCGGGCTCACCACAGCTTCCACCAGGGCTTGCCGCCGGCAGCCAGACCACGGCTCAGGTACTCGCTGTTCGGGAAGTTCTGCACCAGCACGCGTTCGGCGTCGTCGCGCAGCTTGGGCAGTTCCAGCTTGTCGTAGCTCTGCACCAGGATGTAGAGCGCTTCTTCGGTCGAAGGCGACTGCTGGAACTCAGAGATCGCCTGTTGCGCCCGGTTGGCCGCAGCCAGATACGCACCGCGGCGGAAGTAGTAGCTGGCCACATGAACTTCATAGGCCGCCAGCGAATTGACGATGAAAGCCATGCGCTGCCGCGCGTCGGGGGCATAGCGCGAATTCGGAAACTGGTCGACCAATTGCTTGAAGCCTTGATAAGCATCCCGAGCGGCGCGCTGGTCGCGTTCCGAGAGCTGCTGCCCGAAGGTGCTGCCGAAGAGCCCCAGGTTGTCGGTGAAGTTGATGACGCCGCGCAGGTACAGCGCGTAGTCCAGCGCCGGGCTCGACGGGTTCAGCTTGATGAAGCGGTCGATCGTGGTCAAGGCTGCGGCACGTTCGCCGGTGCGCCAGTTCAGGTAGGCCGCGTCCAATTGCGCCTGCTGCGCCAGCAACGACCCTGCCGCCAGGCCTTCGACCCGTTCCAGGGTCTTGATGGCCTTGTCGTTGCTGCCCGCGTCCATGTCTTCGCGGGCCTCTTTGTACAATCGGTCGGCCGTGGCGCCGCTGGATTCGTCCTTCGGCGGCGTGCTGCAGCCTGCAAGCTGCAAGCCGATCGTCAACAGCGCCAGGGCAGCCCATCCGCTTGTTCGCTTCGTATCGCGTTTTGTCGCGAGACAAGACTTGCGCAGCGGTGTAGCCAACGACAAGCGCCAACCCAGGGAAACGGTCATCTCGAATGGTGCCAGACGGTGTGAAGAGCTCGAATTATAGGGAGGCCGCCACGGTCGAGGAGACGGCGCCGGGCGACGACACCGAGCCCGAGGTACGGCGTCAGACCGTAGACCCCGAAGCGCATGGCGAGCGGTTGGACAAGTTGCTCGTCACGATGGCGCCGGAGTTTTCGCGCAGTCATCTGCAGCAGTTGCTGGCCTGCGGGCAAGTCTTGCTGGACGGCGCAGTCGCCATCACGGCTTCGCGTCGGGTGCGGGTACTGCAACAGGTTCAACTCACGCTGCTACCGACTGAAGAAAGCCTGGCCTTCAGGCCGCAGGCCATGGCGCTTTCGGTGCTGTATGAAGATGAACATTTGTTGGTGATCGACAAGCCCGCCGGGCTCGTGGTGCATCCGGCGGCTGGCAACTGGTCGGGCACCTTGCTCAACGGTCTGCTGGCCCGCCATGCCGATGCGGCGCGGTTACCACGCGCCGGCATCGTGCACCGACTCGACAAAGACACGTCGGGCGTGATGATGGTCGGGCGTTCGCTCGCGGCCGTTACGGCCCTGACGCGCGACATCGCAGCCCGCGCGGTGCAGCGTCGTTATGTGGCCCTGGCTCACGGCACGGTGGCGCCTGTTCATTTCAGCATCGACGAGCCGATCGGGCGCGACCCGCGGGTGCGCGTGCGGATGGCTGTCGTTGCGGGCGGGCGCGCATCACGAACCGATGTGCAGGTGCTTGACAGCAGCGACGGCATCAGCGCGCTGGGCTGCACGCTCCACAGCGGGCGCACTCATCAGATTCGCGTGCATCTGGCTTCGATCGGCCATCCGCTGGTTGCCGACGCTGTCTATGGCGGCCGCCCGGCGCTCGGTATGCAACGCCAGGCGCTGCACGCGCAGGCGCTGGAACTGTCGCACCCGATCAGTCGAGCGCCGTTGGCATTCGAAGCGCCCATGCCGGACGATCTGCGCATGGCCTGGGTGCTGGTGTCCAAAGCCTGAAACAGCGCCTTGAGACGCGCCACACAGGTTGCGCGAAGTACGAGGCTACAATCACTCCAGATCGGAAAGCAAGCGCCCGGCCGGTGGATACCCTGGTGAAGCACGCGAGTCGACCGCCCCGCACGCTGTTGAAGCGGCGCCCGGCCGACGGATTCGATCAAAAGTCCCGTACCGGTCCGGCCGGTATGTGCCAAACCCGCGATGGAGGCCCGCTGCCGCTCGCGAATCCGAACCCCGGTTGTTGCCGAAGCAACAGCCGCCATCAGGCTCAGGCCATGAATACCCTGCAGGCCAAACGTGTGCTCGAGACGGCGCTGATCTGCGCCATGACGCCCTTGCCGCTGTCGGACATGCGTGCGCTGTTCGATGGCGAGCTGGCGCCCGACACTTTGCGCCAATTGCTCGAAGAACTCTCGGCCGACTGGCACGAGCGTGGCGTGGAACTGGTGGCGCTGGCCAGCGGCTGGCGCTTCCAGAGCCGCCCCGAGATGCGCCTTTATCTGGACCGGCTGCATCCAGAGAAGCCGCCGAAGTACTCGCGCGCAGCGCTCGAAACACTGGCGATCGTGGCCTACCGCCAGCCGGTGACGCGCGGCGACATCGAGGACGTTCGCGGCGTGACCGTCAGCAGCCAGATCGTGCGTCAGCTCGAAGACCGCGGCTGGGTCGAAGCGATCGGTCATCGCGAAGCCCCCGGAAGGCCGGCGCTGTATGCCACCACCCGCCAGTTCCTGGACGACCTGGGTCTGTCCGGCCTGAGCCAGTTGCCCCCGATCGAGGGCACCGGTGACGCCGAAGGCGCGCAGGTGCTGGGCGCTTTCGAAGCCCTCGACGCGTTGCCCTTGCTCGCCGACGAGCAGGGCCTGCTGGCCCTGGATGCCGAACGCGTCGCCGATGGCGGCTCTGCCGCTGCCAATCATTTGCCCGACTCGATCCCCGACCCAACCCCCACCGACCCAAGCGCATGAATCCTTCCGACGCAGACGCCTTGCCGCCCGACTTACCCAGCGCCGAAACCCCGGCGGATGGCGCTCTCGATCCGCCCAAGCGCAAACGTGCGCCGCGCAAGTCGGCGGCTGCAGCGCCTGTGGATGAGCACGCCCACGAACCGGCTGCCGAGACGGTAACGGTAGCGTCCGTCCAGGCAACGCTGGCGCCGGCGCCAGTCGGCGCCGAGGCGCCAGATGCCATCGCGAACGTCAATGCCAGCGCCGGCGCGGATCCGACGATCCAAGGTGCCGAAAGCGAAGCTGGCCAAGGGGAAACGGATGCTTCCGGGGCTGGGGCTTCGGAAGAAGGGTCGCGCAGTCGGCGCAGCCGCAGTCGGCGACGCGGCCGGCGCGGCGGTGACCGCCAGCG
>JALYUN010000097.1 GCA_030853725.1 Pseudomonadota bacterium
GGTCCGCACTGCCCGGGACTGCTGCAGCACCTGGCCGAATCAAGGGCACGCTACGACGTGGTCATCTTCTTCGCCGCCATTTATGAGCCAGCCGCCGTCGGGCTGCCGTTGTGGGGTCGCCGCAGCATTCTCGTGCCCTTGTTGCACGACGAGAAGGCGATGTATCTGCCGCAGCATCACCGCAGTTTCCATGGTGCCGGCGCGATCCTGTTCAACGCGCCCGCCGAACGTCGTCTGGCCGCAAGGCTCTATGGCGGCGCGCTGGGCGGGCAGCCGATCGTTGGCGTCGGCGTCGATATTCAGCAACCGCCGCCGGCAACGGTTGACGCCACGTTGGCCCGCTTCGGTCTGGCGCGGGGCTACTTCATCTACGTGGGCCGCGTCGACCCCGGCAAGGGCTGCCAGGTGCTGATCGACGCCTTGCGCCGACACTGGCGGGACGATCCCACGGCGCGGCTGGTACTGGTCGGCGGCGCCGTGATGGCGCTGCCCGACGACCCCCGAATCATCGCGACCGGCTTCGTCGACGATGCCGATCGAAACGCGCTGATCGCCGCTGCGACAGCGCTGGTGATTCCGTCGCGCTATGAAAGCCTTTCGCTGGTGCTGCTTGAAGCCATGCGGCTCGGCACGCCGGTGATCGCCAACGACGCGTGCGAGGTACTCGCCGACCACGTCGCGCTCAGCGGTGCCGGAATCGCTTACCGCGGCCAGCGGGGGCTGCGACACGCGCTGGAACAAGTGGCCGCGATGGGCGCCGCAGATCGGGCGCGCATGACTGCAGCCGGTGCCGCGTATGTCTCGTCCCGATATACCTGGGACGCCGTCGGCGCCGCCTATGAACAGGCCATCGCCACGGTCTGTGCGCTGCCTTGTGATTGAGCTTTGCGACCGACCGCGTGGCAAACCGGCGTTGCTAAACTCGTCGTGAATGGCCCCTGAATCTCACGCCGTCCGGCACATCGGCATCAGCCTGGGCAACATCGCTTCACTGCAAGACGGTCTGGGTGAGTTCGCCCTGCAGATGGGCGGCCACATCGCCCGCCATGCCGCGCAGTGGCAAGCCGAACGCCACATTCGCTTCACCTTTCATACCCGCGAACCACTCGGCGGCGTGTTCGGCAACGAAGTCGACTACCTGCCCGTAACACGCTTGCAGCGCCTGCGGCACCAGCAGCCGCGCCACTACGGGGTCTGGCATTCCCTGCACCAGCTCAACAAGACCCGGCCGCCGGAAGGGTCCGGTGTGCGGCTGTTGACGGTGCACGACCTGAACTACCTCTACGGCCGCAATCCCTTTTCGACCTGGCGGCATCAACGACGCACCCTGCAACTGTTGCAGCGAACCGATCACATCGTCGCCATCAGCCAGTACGCGGCGGCGGACGTGAAGCGGCACCTGCACTGGACCGGGCCGCTGGAAGTGATCTACCGCGGTCCGCGCGCTCACCTGGACAGCCCACCGAGCCCGCTGCCGGATTTCGAAGCGGCGCGTGGCAGTACGGCGCGACCCTTTTTGTTTCACCTGAGCCGCATGTCGCCTTCGAAGAACCCGAAGGCGCTGCTGGCACTGGCGGCGCACTGGCCTGAAATGGACTTCCTGTTCTGCGGCCCGCCGACCCACGACGCCAAGTCGCTGATCGCCGCCGGGCCCTACGGCAGCAACGTCCACTTCAGTTTGGGTATTTCAGAAGCCCAGAAGGCCTGGGCTTTCGATCACTGCGCCGGCTTCCTGTTCCCGTCGTTCACCGAAGGCTTCGGTCTGCCGCCGGTAGAGGCCATGCAGTTCGGCAAGCCGGTGTTCCTGTCGCGGCTGACGAGCCTGCCCGAGATCGGCGGCGATGCGGCCTTTTACTTCGACGACTGGGCGCCGCAGGCGATGCGCGCGGTGATCGAAGCCGGCCTGCGAAGCGGCGCCGAGCCGGCCCGGATCGCAGCCGTGAAGGCCCACGCGGCCCGCTTCGACTGGGTCGCTGCGGCCGATGCCTATCTGGCGCTGTACCTGCGCCTGCTGGCCAGCCCGCAACGCAGCTGACGACCGATGCAGATCGCCCACTACACCGCCGAGGGCACTTCAGACAGTCCCTGCGCCGTCACGATCGGCAACTTCGACGGTGTGCACCGCGGCCACCAGGCGATGCTGGCGCTGCTGACCAGCGAAGCCCGCCACCGCGGGCTGCCGGCTTGCGTACTCAGCTTCGAGCCCCATCCGCGCGACCATTTCGCACGCCTGGCCGGGCGCCCCGACACGGCGCCGGCGCGCATCGCCACGCTGCGCGACAAGCTGGCCGAGTTGCAGCGTTGCGGGATCGACCGCGTGATGCTCGCCCGTTTCGACGCGCGCTTCGCGGCGCTGACGCCGCAGCAATTCATCGACCAGGTGCTGTGCACGGCACTGCAGGCGCGCTATGTGCTGGTCGGCGACGACTTTGTGTTCGGTGCCAAACGCGCCGGCAACTACGCGGTTCTCGACGCAGCCGGGCGCGAAGCAGGCTTCGACGTGGCGCGAATGCTGAGCTACGAAGTCCACGGGCTGCGCGTTTCCAGCTCGGCCGTTCGCGAGGCACTGGCGGCGGGCGACATGCCGCGCGCCGAGTCTCTGCTGGGCCGCCCTTACACCATCAGCGGCCGGGTCGTGCACGGCCGCAAGCTCGGCCGCGAACTGGGTTTTCGCACCCTGAACCTGCGCTTCGGCCATCCGAAACCGGCGGCCAGTGGCATCTTTGCGGTGCAGGTGCACGGCTTGAGCGACGACGTGCTGCCGGGTGTGGCGAGCCTGGGCGTACGGCCCACGGTCGAAGATGCGGGCCGCGTGCTGCTGGAGGTGCACTGCCTGCGGTGGCCGCAGGCGTTGGGCCTTGAAGGCGGCTACGGCCGTTGCATCCGCGTCGACGTGCTGCACAAGCTGCATGACGAAGTGCGCTACGACGGTATCGAGTCGCTGCGCGCCGGGATTGCGCGTGACACGGCCGAGGCCGCGCGGTGGCTGCAAGACGCGGCAACCGCGGCGGCCGATCCGGCTCGCTAAAATCAGCCGATGCAAGCCTCAACCTGGTCGAATCTTCCCGCCGCGTTTCGGGAGCCCGAGCGAATTAGTCGGTCGCCCGCCTGATCCGCGGCCGCCGCCCGCTCAGCGGGTGCGCACACCGGCCGGCGCCCAGCGCCGCGCTCATCGCAACGACCTACGGCCTTTACGGCCACTACGGCCCGCTCAGCATGAATAGCCCCACCGACTACCGCAAGACGCTCAACCTGCCCGACACGCCGTTTCCGATGCGGGGCGATCTGCCCAAGCGCGAGCCGGGCTGGATCAAGCAATGGAACGCCACCGATGACGAAGGCGGCCTCTACAAGCGCCTGCGCGTGGCGCGCCGCGGCGCACCGCTGTTCGTGTTGCACGACGGCCCGCCCTACGCCAACGGCAAACTGCACATCGGCCATGCGGTCAACAAGATCCTGAAGGACATGGTCGTCAAGAGCCGGCAGTTGGCCGGCTTCGACGCCCGCTATGTGCCGGGCTGGGATTGCCACGGCCTGCCGATCGAAAACCAGATCGAGAAAGACCACGGCCGCGGCCTGCCGCGCGAAAAGGTACAGGCCCTGTCGCGCGCCTACGCCACCGAGCAGATCGCGCAGCAGATGGCCGACTTCCAGCGCCTGGGTGTGCTCGGTGACTGGCAGCACCCGTATCGCACGATGGACAAGGCCAACGAAGCCGGCGAAATCCGCGTGCTGAAACGAATGGTGGAGCGCGGCTTCGTCTACCGCGGGCAGAAGCCGGTGTACTGGTGCTTCGACTGCGGCTCTTCGCTGGCCGAGTTCGAGATCGAGTACGCCGACAAGGAGAGCATCACCGTCGACGTCGGATTCCTTGCTGCTGATCCGCAGAAGCTGGCAGCAGCATTCGGCCTGCCGAAGCTCGAAAAGCCGGCTTACGCGGTGATCTGGACCACCACGCCCTGGACCCTGCCGGCCAACCAGGCGCTGAACCTGAACCCGGCGCTGGACTACGCGCTGGTCGACACCGAACGCGGGGTGCTGTTGCTGGCCTCAGCGCTGGTCGACGCCTGCCTGGTGCGCTATGGGCTAACTGGCAATGTGTTGGCCACCGTGAAAGGTGCCGAGCTCGACGGCCTTCGCTTTCTTCACCCGCTGGCCGAAACCGATCCCGGCTATGCCCGCACCGCGCCAGTCTTTCTGGCCGACTATGCAACGGCCGATGACGGCACCGGCCTCGTCCACTCGTCGCCGGCTTATGGCGTGGACGACTTCAATTCGTGCCTGCAACACGGCATGAAGGCCGATGAGATCCTGAACCCTGTGCAGGGCAACGGCGTTTACGACGACGCGCTGCCGCTGTTCGGCGGCCAGCATATCTGGAAGGCGCAGCCAGGCATCGTGCAGCGCCTGCAGGACGCCGGCCGCCTGTTCGCCAGCAGCAGGCTGCGGCACAGCTACCCGCACTGCTGGCGCCACAAGACGCCGGTGATCTACCGCGCCGCGGCGCAGTGGTTCGTGCGGATGGACGAAGGCGTGGGCGTCTGCACGGTCGACAAAGCAGCACAGACGCTGCGCCAGACCGCGTTGGCGGCGATCGAACAAACAGCGTTCTATCCTGAGAACGGCCGCGCCCGGCTGCGCGACATGATCGCCGGCCGGCCCGACTGGTGCATCAGCCGCCAGCGCAATTGGGGCGTGCCGCTGCCGTTTTTTCTGCACAAGGTGACGGGTGAACTGCACCCCGACACACTGGCCCTGGTCGACCGGGCTGCCGCGTTGGTCGAGGCCGGTGGCGTCGAAGCCTGGAGCGAGCTGGACCCGGCACAGTGGCTCGGCAACGCGGGTGAACATTCAGCCGAGCATTACGCCAAGAGCAACGACATCCTCGATGTCTGGTTCGACTCCGGCTCCACCTTCGCCCACGTGCTGCGCGGCTCGCACCGCGGCCCGGCCGACGACCCGGGCTTCCATACCGAAGGCCCCGAAGCCGATCTGTATCTGGAAGGCCACGACCAGCACCGCGGCTGGTTTCACAGCTCGCTGCTCATTGGAAGTGCAACAGAAGGCCGGGCGCCCTACCGCGGCCTTCTGACACACGGCTTCGCGGTCGACGGCCAGGGCCGCAAGATGAGCAAGTCGCTCGGCAACTTCGTCGAGATGCGCACCGTCACGAGCCAACTCGGCGCCGAGATCGTGCGGCTGTGGTGTGCGTCCACCGATTACTCCGGCGACCTGAACATCGACGACCGGATCCTGGCGCGCGTGGTCGACAGCTACCGCCGCATCCGCAACACGCTGCGCTTTCTGCTGGCCAACACAGCCGATTTCGCCCCCGCCACGCAGGCCGTCGACGCATCCGACCTGCTGGAGATCGACCGCTGGGCGCTTGCACGAAGTGCCGAACTGCAGGCCGATTTGCTGGCCCACTACGACCGCTATGAGTTCCACCCGGTGGTGGCCAAACTGCAAGTGTTCTGCGCCGACGATCTGGGCGGCTTTTATTTGGATGTATTGAAAGACCGGCTCTACACCACCGCGCCCGATTCACTGGCGCGGCGCAGCGCGCAGACCGCGCTGTGGCACATCACCCAGGCGATGCTGCGCTGGATGGCACCGTTCCTGAGCTTCACCGCTGAAGAAGCCTGGAAAGTGTTCGACGGTGGCGATTCGATCTTCACGCAGACCTTCTGGCACTTCGCCGCACCCGACACCACTTTGTTGGCAAAGTGGGCGCAGATTCGAAGCGTGCGGGACGCTGTCAACAAAGAGATCGAAGCCCTGCGCGCCACCGGCGGCGTCGGCTCTTCGCTGCAGGCCAACGTGCGCATCGGCGCGCCGGCTGCCGACCATGCCGTGCTCGCGAGCCTGGGCAACGAGCTGCGCTTTGTCTTGATCACGTCGGCGGCCACACTCTTCCCGGCCGACGCGCTGCAGATCGAAGTCAGCCCCAGCCCGGACACCAAGTGCGAACGTTGCTGGCACTGGCGCACCGACGTTGGCCACGACCCGGCCCACCCGACGATCTGCGGCCGCTGCACCAGCAACCTGTATGGCGCGGGTGAAGTCCGCCACATCGCTTGAGCACCGACCGCACGGCATCGGGTGGCGCGCGCGGTCTGATCGGCTGGCTGCTGCTAGCAGCCTTCGTGATCGTTGCCGACCAGCTCAGCAAGGCGGTGATCGTGACCGACTTCCAGCTGGGCGACGTGCGCCCGGTCACCGGCTTCTTCGACATCGTGCGGGCTCACAACCCGGGTGCCGCGTTTTCATTCCTGGCCGGCGGCAGCGGCTGGCAGCGCTGGTTCTTCGCCGCGTTGGGCCTGGTGGCGTCGGTGGTGATCATCTGGATGATTCGCACCCACCTCGGTCAGAAGCTGTTCTGCTTTGCGGTCAGCTTGATCATGGGCGGCGCCCTGGGCAACGTCATCGACCGGCTGCAGCACGGCTGGGTGGTCGACTTCCTGCAGTTTCGCTTCGGCTTTCTGGAGCCGATCTTCCGCGGTGGCTACTTCCCGAGCTTCAACCTGGCCGACAGCGCCATCACGCTCGGCGCCACCTGCCTGATCGTCGACGAATTGTTGCGGCTGCGGCGCCAGCGCTGAGCCTGCTGCGCTCGAACGGCGCGGCGCCTGAGTCTTGCAGACCCCGAACTGGTTGCTGTCGGGCCTGAACGACTTCAGACACCCACCCGGCATTGCGACGATCGGACCGCTGCGTTCGTTAAGGACTGCACCCGTTTGCTTTCAAGTCAAGGGACGAGTGGTCGAAACACATACAAACCGCAACGCCGGCGGTGACCCCAACATGACTCCATCGAACCCCACACCCACCACCCGCAGCCGTCGCCTTCGAATGCTGCTGGGCGCCGTGTTGTTCGCCGGCGCTGGCACCTGCCTCGCCGCAGGCCCGTCGAACCTGCAATTCAGCGGTTTCGGCACACTGGGCATCAGCCATGTGAACGCACCCGAGGGTTGGGCTTTCACACGCGACCTGGCGCAGGCTCGCAATGCACGCGAGACGCGTCCCGATCTGGACAGCCGGCTCGGGTTGCAGTTGAACTACACCCCGGATCCGACGCTGGAGCTGGTCGGGCAAGTGATCGCCACACGGCGGTCCGAAGCGTCCCGCGACAGTGACGCCATCGAATGGGCCTTCGCTGCCTGGCGACCTGACGCCGACTGGACGTTGCGCGCGGGCCGCGTCAACCTGGACGCCTTTTTGCTGTCGGACCACCGCAGCGTGGGGTTCGCCTATCCGTTTGCTCGGCCGCCGGTCGATTTCTACGCGCAATTGCCGACCTCGCTGGACGGAGCCGACCTGACCCGGGTCTGGGATGAACCGAACGGGCAGTGGCGCGCCAAGCTGTTCGCGGGTCAGGCCTCGGTTTTCGTGACCGACACCGTGCGGCTGAAGGTCAAGCCGCTGATCGGAGCGATGGTTTCACACGAGTCCGATGGCCTGCTGCTGCGGGCCAGCGTCTTTCACGCGCGTTTCGACAACGAAATCCCGATCGCTTCGATGATCCTCGGTAGCTTGGATCAGATTTCGGCGGTGCCGCTGCCGCAGATTCAGTCCGACGCAATGGAGCTGCGCCGGCGCTCCACGACCCAGGGCACGACCGCCACGTACCTGGCACTCGGCGCGCGCTACGAAAGCAACGACTGGCTGCTGAGCTCGGAGTACACCCTGCTCAGAGCCAACGCGCTGGGCTCGTTCCAGGCGGGCTATGCCAGCGTGGGGCGTCGGATCGGCGCCTGGACCCTGTATACGGTCGCCAGCGCGGTGAAATCCAGCGAAGCAGCCATCGCTTCTCCACAGTGGGGTGCATTGATCGCACCGGTGGCCGGGCCAGTGCTGGCAGCGCAAGCGCAGTATCTGGCGGACACCGCCGCTGACTTCATCAACACGTCGCGCATCGTTCAGCGCACCGTTTCACTCGGCACCCGCTGGGACGCCAGTCCACGGGTCGCGTTGAAACTGCAATGGGACCGGATCCACGTCGATGTCAATGGCAGCCGGGCTTGGGGCGTGGACATCACGAAGGCCGACGCCACCGTGAACGTCGGCACCGTATTGCTTGACTTCATCTTCTAGGCCCCGTCGTGCGCACCCTTTTGCAATGGCTGTTGGCGGCACTCGTGCTGGCGTCGTGGCCGGCCCGAGCCGACTTCTACATCGTCGCCAATGCGGCCAACCCGCAACACGAACTCACGCGTAAAGAAACGCTGGACCTGTTCATGGGCCGCAGCCGCGCCTTTCCAGACGGTGCCTTCGCGCAGCTCTACGACCTGCCACGCGAGCATCCCAAGCGCGCGGTCTTCTACCAGTCGCTGACCGGGCTTTCGGCGGCGCAGCTCAACAGCTACTGGTCGCGGCTCATGTTTTCGGGCCAGAACCTGCCGCCCCAGCCCCTGGCCGACGAGGCTGCCGTCATCGAAGCGGTCAAGCGCAACCCAGCCGGTCTGGCCTGGCTGACGAAGGAGCCTTCGGACCGGCAACTGCAAGTCTTGATGGTGCTCAAGGAACAACCTTGAAGCAGGGCGGCTTCGGCCTGCGGGGCGGGCTGCAAGTCCGCTTCATGCTCGCTGTTGTGATCGGCGCCCTGATTTTCTGCGGTGTAGCCGGTGTGCTGGCCTACCGCGTCGGCCAGGAGCGTGCGCTGGCCAGAGG